>NZ_JBFRNU010000059.1:0-21169 GCF_041471145.1 Vibrio sp. 10N.261.54.A5
TCGGCACACTAAATTCTTTATGCTTTTGTCCGTGTTGTTACTCCCTGTTAAAGAGTGTTGACACCAACAAATCAAATTGTGGTGCCCGGAGGCGGAATCGAACCACCGACACGAGGATTTTCAATCCTCTGCTCTACCGACTGAGCTATCCGGGCAACGGAGCGCTATTAAACGGATTTTCTGCATAACCGTCAACTCCTTTTTTGAAAATAACTAAAAAAACCGTTCGTTCGTTGTTTTTTTATTCAAAAGTGAGGGTTATGTTTTACCTTGGTTAAATTCTTTTTTGAATTGCGTTACTTTTTCGAGGTATCGGCGCGACTCTTTATTTGGATGCTTCTTGGTAAGCGCCCAGTAGGCTTGGCTCGGTTGCAGCGAGTTTAAGTCTTGCATTGCTCGCTTTCTGTCCTTACTGAAGGTATTGAGTACGCCACCAGTACCGCCGTTATAGGCTGAAATCATACTGTATTCAAGCGTTAATGGGTTTTTTACGTCTTTCAAATAACGATTTTTAAGGATGTAAAAGTATGCGGTGCCAGCATCAATGTTGTTTTCTGGATTGAATAAGTACTCAGGGCTTGGTTCACCAGGTTTCTTTTTGACGTGTTCAAATACATCTCGACCAGCGGTTTTAGGTACCACCTGCATAAGACCATAAGCATTAGCCCAGCTTACGGCGTACGGGTTGAAGCTACTCTCTGTCTTGATGATAGCGTAGATTAAATCTTCAGGGATGTCATAACGCTGAGACGCTCGTCGAACGATGTCGGCATATTGATAACTACGCTGGCTAGCGTGGTCGGCCACCATTGGGATTTCAACGTAGTAGGCTTTTTTAAAGTCGACTTCTTTGGTTTTTAGGTTATTCGCGATCAGGTAATCCGCAAACTGGTTCGCTCGCCAAGTCCATTGAATGGGCTTTTTTTCTTGGTCTACAACCTGATTATAGAGGAAAGGTTTGCCTTCTAGCTTGATGCTTTTAGAAGAGAATAGATCGACATGCGCCGGATCATCTGGCGTCAAAAGGGTCGTCATGATCGCATTTTTGAGGTGTTTTTTCGGTTCGGTAGAGGAAACCGTTTCCACCGTTATCAGGCCTTGGCTAAAATTCACTTCTGAACGACTTAAGTAATTATCTATGTATTTCACATAGTTACTCTTACCTGCCATCTTGATTTCACTGCTACCCCAACGTTTTTGAATGTTGCCTGAAAAGCTATCTATTAATGAATCTAGCGCCCCGGTATCTTTTTCAAATTGTCCGGGTAGCTCAGCTAAATTCTTCACAAACCGGTTGGTTGGCTCGTAATTGACATCATAAATGCTTTCGACAAATTCACGGCTGCAGCCAGTTAATAACATGGCTGTTAGGAAGTAACTTAGCTTTTTCATAGTTCCTCATACAAAAATGACATCGCAGCGTTAACCATGATGTCATTAAAAATTGCTTAAATAAATGTCTTATTCGCTTGGTGGAGTATAACCATCAATTACGACATCTTTACCTTCGAAAAGGAAGTTAACCATCTCAGTTTCAAGAAGTTTACGATGCTCAGGATCCATCATGTTTAGCTTCTTTTCATTGATAAGCATAGTTTGCTTGCTTTGCCATTGTCCCCAAGCTTCTTTAGACACGTTGTCAAAGATACGCTTACCTAAGTCACCTGGGTAAAGTTGAAAATCTAGGCCTTCAGCATCTTTTTGAAGGCGAGCACAAAATACAGTGCGGCTCATAGTGGTTCCTCTTATCGCGTTCGTTGATTCAAACGTCGTCGTTCAGTTCAAAGGGTAGGCTCTCAATAAGCTGCTTTACAGGAGCGGCTAGGCCAATTTCTTCCGGTTTTGATAAGTTATACCAGAGACCTTTAGTCCCTTCCATTATCAAATCTGGTTGTTTATCTAATTTCACCAATACTGGCGTGATATCTAAGTGGTAGTGGCTGAAAGTGTGTCTAAACGCAATCATGGTCTTGATCGAATTGGTTTGAGTGTCTTTGATCGAACGAAGATCTAGTTGATGTTCGATCTCTGCGTTTTCATTTTGAGGGAAACAAAACAATCCGCCCCAGATACCAGATTGAGGGCGCTGTTCGAGCCACACTTGGTTGTCGTGATACAGAATCACAAACCATGTGTCTTTTACTGGCTTTTCTTTCTTAGGCTTTTTGCCAGGGAAGTCGAGCTGTCTATCGAGCTTCTTGGCCTCACACATGCTTTCAATCGGGCACAAGGTGCACTTAGGCTTGCTACGGGTACAAACCATGGCACCCATGTCCATCATTGCTTGGTTGTACTTATCGACATCTTTGTTCGGAGTATGTGCTTCGGCGTGTTCCCAAAGCTGGTTTTCGACTTTCTTTTGCCCCGGCCAACCTTCAACGGCAAAACTTCTCGCAAGCGTTCGTTTTACATTGCCATCAAGAATCGCATGAGGAAGTTTATGAACCGATGATAAGACGGCTGCTGCTGTTGAGCGACCAATCCCCGGTAGCGCGTTCATCTCTTCGATAGACAGCGGAAATTCACCACCATATCGCTCAGCAACGATCTTGGCTGCTTTATGTAGATTGCGAGCTCGTGCGTAATAACCAAGCCCTGTCCATAAGTGGAGTACCTCATCTTGTTCGGCGTTCGCTAGGTCGATAACCGTTGGAAAGCGTTCTAAGAAGCGTTGGTAGTATGGAATCACCGTAGCAACCTGAGTCTGCTGAAGCATGATTTCAGATAGCCAAACGGTGTAGGCGGTTTTGTTTTGTTGCCAAGGCAATTCTTTACGCCCGTAGGCGTCATACCACTTTAATATGGCGGTTGCGAAAGGAGTCACGACATGCTCTATGCTTTGCTATTATTAGAAGCGAAATTGCACCACACTTAACGTTGGATGTAAAACAGACAAATTGTGTGGGAATTTATCCACGGAAAGACTTGCACCGGAGGCAATTCTTTGGATAATCCCCGCTTTGATTAATCAATGTGCAGGCAAAAATCAATGAGTGAAGTGACCACTAACGAATATACTGAAGACGGCAAACTGGTTCGTAAGATCCGTAGCTTTGTTCGCCGCGAAGGCCGCTTAACAAAAGGCCAAGAGAACGCGATGAATGAATGTTGGCCAACAATGGGTATCGACTACAACCCAGAGCTTCTTAACTGGAAAGAAGTATTTGGCAACGATAACCCGGTTGTACTAGAGATTGGCTTCGGTATGGGTGCATCACTGGTTGAAATGGCAAAGAACGCACCTGAGAAAAACTTCTTAGGTATTGAAGTTCATAGCCCGGGTGTTGGTGCGTGTTTAGGTACAGCTCGCGATGCTGGCGTAACTAACCTGCGTGTAATGTGTCACGATGCTGTAGAAGTATTTGAACACATGATCCCAGATAGCAGCCTGCATACTCTGCAACTGTTCTTCCCTGACCCATGGCACAAAGCTCGTCACCATAAACGTCGTATCGTTAAGGCTGAGTTTGCAGAGATGGTTCGCGGCAAGCTTCAACTTGATACTGGTGTTTTCCACATGGCAACAGACTGGGAAAACTACGCAGAACATATGATTGAAGTGATGAACGTAGCTCCAGGCTTCGAAAACATCGCTGAAGATGGTGATTACATCCCTCGTCCGGATGAGCGCCCGCTAACTAAGTTTGAAGCGCGTGGCCACCGTTTAGGTCATGGTGTTTGGGACATTAAGTTCAAGCGTACTAAGTAACTTCGAATCAAATTAAGTGAAGGGTAATCCGACTTAGGGTTTAACCCCTACACTTTATGGGATTGATTAAAGCCAACATTATTGTAATGTTGGCTTTTTTGTCCTTAGGCTTTTATTTCAGTAAAGGCTTAACGACAGAAAGTAATACCAATCACAGTAAGTAAGTGATCAGAAATAGCGTAGGAAAAAGGCTTGAGAACAAGGCAGCATTTTTCGATAAGTAGTTACTCTACAATCAAAAATTCTAACGCAGTTATCGAGCATTTTAACAAGCTAGAGTGAGCAGTTATTTACTACGATTGGTATATGTTACACCCCCTACAAAAATAACAATATAGAAGTAAGCGCACATGAAACCAACTCAAGCTATTTTGGCCGAGATCTTAGACGAAGTTCGTCCTTTAATTGGACAGGGAAAGGTCGCTGATTATATCCCTGCACTGGCTCGCGTATCGAACCAGAAACTGGCGATCGCGGTATACACCAATGAAGGTGAGGTGATTAAAGCAGGCGATGCTGAAGAAGCATTTTCTGTGCAATCTATTTCTAAAGCCTTGAGCCTGACGCTAGCTATGGTGCTATATAAGCCTGAAGAGATTTGGCAAAGAGTAGGCAAAGAGCCTTCTGGTCAAGCCTTTAACTCGATGATTCAGCTTGAGATGGAGTATGGGATTCCTCGTAACCCGTTCATCAATGCTGGTGCAATTGTTGTTGCAGACCTACTACAAAGCCGCTTGTCAGCACCAAGACAGCGTTTATTGGAGTTTGTACGTCAGTTATCGGGCGATACTCATATTGTGTACGACAAGGTAGTAGCGGCTTCAGAAATGATGCACAGCGATCGTAATGCTGCCATTGCTTATTTGATGCGTTCATTTGGTAATTTTGAGAATGATGTTATCCCAGTTCTGAATAACTACTTCCATGCTTGTGCGCTTAAAATGACGTGTGTGGATTTGGCAAAAACCTTTAGCTATTTAGCAAACAAAGGCGTGTCGGTTCAAACCAAGAAAGAGATCATCACGCCAGTTCAAACCAAGCAGTTGAATGCTTTGCTTGCGACGTGTGGCTTGTACGATGGGGCTGGTGAGTTTGCCTACCGTGTTGGTATGCCAGGAAAATCGGGCGTTGGTGGCGGTATTATTGCTATCGTTCCTGGCGAAATGACGATTGCGGTGTGGTCTCCAGAGCTTGATCCTTCTGGCAACTCGCTCGCAGGTACTAAGGCTCTAGAGTTGCTTTCAGAGCGAATTGGTCGTTCTATTTTCTAAGAGAAAGATTCGAGCACGGACGTTGTCCTATAGAACGCTTCGCTCCGAGAGAGGGCTATAAAACAAAAAGGGTTGACCCTAAAGCCAACCCTTACGCAATGCTTCTCGAATCTCGAATCTCGAACTACTCGTCTTCTTCTGCCATAAAGGCTTCTAACAGATCATTGAGAAACAGCTTTCCTTTTTCAGTGATCTGCCAGTGAGTGTCGGTTTCCTTCAAGTAGCCTAGCTCTTTTGCCCATTCAATCGTTTTTTGAATCGAGTCAAAACCAAGCCCTGTCGTATCAATGAAATCCTGCTTTGGACATGCTTCCATTAACCTAAAGCGGTTCATGAAAAATTCAAAAGGGCGGTCTTCATTCGGCACTTCAAATTCATCTGATAGATAAGGTTTTACCATGTTTTGGTACGCAGCTAGATAGCCTCTAGGGTGCTTAACCTTAGTGGTACGAACAATGCGTCCATCTGTAAAGCTCAGCTTGCCATGAGAGCCACAGCCAATACCTAGATAGTCACCAAAGCGCCAGTAGTTGAGGTTATGTTGGCACTGATATCCCGGCTTGCTGTAGCCTGAAATTTCGTACTGCACATACCCTGCGTCTGCGAGCTTCTTATGGCCTAGGTCGAAGATATCCCAAAGGTCATCATCATCAGGCAGCGTTGGTGTTTTGTAATAGAACATGGTGTTAGGTTCTATTGTTAGCTGATACCAAGATAAGTGCGGAGGGTCGAGTTCTATCGCTTTATCCAAATCAGCCAACGCTTGTTCAATACTCTGTTCGGGTAAGCCGTGCATTAAGTCTAAATTGAAACTATTCAATCCAATCTTATGCGCTAAATGAGCAGCATTTACCGCTTCATCTTGACCATGAATACGCCCAAGTCTTTCCAGTTTCTCTTGCTCAAAACTTTGCACACCCACCGAGATTCGAGTAATGCCTGCCTTTTGGTAACCTGCAAAACGCTCAGCTTCGATAGTTCCCGGGTTGGCTTCCATGGTGATTTCTATTTCAGGTTTGAACGGGATGCGCTGTTCAATGCCTTGTAACAATCGGCCAATTCCTTCAGGAGAAAACAGGCTTGGGGTACCGCCACCAATAAAGATCGAATGCAGTGGGCGAGGCATACCATTGAGCTGATATTTTTCGATATCAGTATCGAGATCCTCAAGCAGTGCATCGATGTACTCTTTTTCAGGGATCTCGGCTTTCAGAGCGTGAGAGTTAAAATCACAATACGGACACTTTTGTACACACCATGGGATGTGTACATAGAGGCTAAGTGCGGGTGGTATTAGCGCTGCATTGTGCATTACAGAGCTTGCTCCTTGAGAGTCTTGAATAGTGACGCAAGCGCTTTACCACGGTGTGATAGTTGCTTCTTACGCGAAGATTCAAGCTCTGCTGAGGCGCAGTTATCTTCTGGTACAAAGAACACAGGATCGTAGCCAAAGCCATTCTCACCGTGTTCTTCAGTAAGAATACGACCTTCCCATTTACCGTGACACACTAGAGGTGTTGGATCATTCTCGTGACGCATTAGCACCAACACACAGTGGAAACGCGCAGTACGCTTTTCAGTTTCGACACCTTGCATCGCATCTAATAGTTTTTTGATGTTCTGCTTATCGGTTGCCCCTTCACCTGAGTAACGCGCTGAATAGATACCTGGCGCACCATTTAAGTAATCAACCTCTAAACCTGAGTCGTCAGCAATGGCTGGCAGCCCTGTTTCTTTCGCTGCGTGGCGAGCTTTGATGATGGCATTTTCAATGAAAGTCGTTCCTGTTTCAGCGACTTCTGAAACGTTAAATTCACTTTGCGCGACAACGTCAAAACCAAACTCAGACAGAATATCTGCCATCTCGCGAACTTTACCTTGGTTGCCTGTTGCTAAAACAATCTTACTCATGGGAATGTAGCTCTAAATAAGTTAATAAATGAAAAGTAAGGTTTGAGCTTACTCTTCTATATAGAATTTCTGTGTGAAACGCAGTGGACCAGTGCCTTTTAGGCCTGCGTTCACATCGATGTCGAAGGTGATGTTTTCTTCGTGAGTTACGGGGAACTCAGCAAGGTAATAAATCGCATCGCCTTCTTTGATTTCTCGAAACTTCAAAGTACGGGTGTTTCCAACGAGGTTCTTCGCTGTTCCCGTAATTTTAGCCGTTGTCGCAGGCTTGCCTAGAGAAGCCTTGTCTAACACGCTGATGTTGAGGATTGCTGAGTATCCATTTCGCTTAAGTTTGTATTGCTTAGCGACTTGCGAAGTTAAGAACGTGGAATTAAAAGCCGAGTAATGAACCTCGACATCCTTAATGTTCTTAAATTGCCCTGCTGAGCTTGGTAAGGCAACAAGAGCGGTGAGTAGTGCTGTTATCCATAAACGCATAATGACTCCAATAAATAGCAAAAAGCCATCATAGGATGGCTTTGACTTCAGTTGGGATTTGGCTTGGCGAGCATATTCGAACTTGCTTGTGCCTACCGAGATCTCCCTTTTCTATCTTAATTTGCCCTTTTGCGACCTTAAACTGTTTCGCAAGGTATTTCGCTAAATGGGCATTGGCTTTGCCATCAACCGGTGGTGCAGTAATGGCAATTTTCAGTTCCTGACCGTGCAAGCCGACAATTTTGTCTCGGCTTGCTTTGGGTTGGATATAGAGCCTAAGAAGAATATCGTCTTCCTCGGCCCAAACCGCTTTTGGCATCGTCAAAGTACCTGATGTTTGTACTTGAATTATAGCTGATACCAAATAGGGCCAATCATGTCGCCCATTAGGAAGTTCGCAAATTGCAGAACAATGAACAGAACCAGTACACTTAGGTCGAAACCACCCATGTCCGGAAGGATACGGCGGATAGGCACTAGCATTGGTTCAGTCAGTTGATGGAATACGTACTCGATTGGACTACGACCTTGGCTTACCCAGCTTAGGATTGCACGGATAAGTAGAACCCAGAAGATCAAACCACCAGCCGCTTTGAGCAGAGACAGTGCACCAAAGATAAGGAAGCTAATATCGAAAACGGCAGCGCCGCCAGAGATAATCAGGTTTAGAGCAACGAACTTAAGTACACACAGCACATAAGCGAAAACAACGGTCGCTAGATCAAGGCTGCCGATTGATGGAATAACTCGGCGTAGTGGGGCAACAACCGGTTGTGTCGCTTTTACGATGAATTGTGAGAATGGGTTGTAGAAATCTGCACGTGATGCTTGTAGCCAGATACGCAAGATCACAACCATGATGTAAAGATCAAAAACGGTCGAGATCAGAAAGCTCATCGAGTTCATATTGTTTCCTTTTTCGGATTTACTTGTCGCTTAGATATAACCAGAGCGGCAAAATGCTTGTTTACCTTGATTGGTACTAAAACAGTTTTTCCATCTCTTCAGCTCGAGCAACCGCCGCTTGCATGGCTTTTGCTACGATGTCTGATAGTTGATGTTCGTTAAACGTGCGTAGTGCTTCTGCGGTCGTGCCGCCTTTGGATGTCACTTGTTCACGCAGTGTTGATAATTCAGTATCTTGGTTTGCTACCACCATCTCTGCCGCGCCTAATGCAGACTGCTGCACTAGCTTACGAGCGGTTTCTTGGTCAAAACCTTGCTTGATTGCTTCAGCTTGCATCGCTTCCATAAACAGGAAGAAGTAAGCCGGAGCGCTACCCGCCGCCGCAATGATGTTGTTGATTCCAGACTCTTGTTCAACCCAACTTACTTCACCAACAGCTTGCATCAGCTGAGAAGCAAAGTCTTTATCATCTTGGCTGACAGTTGCATCGGCATAAAGACCACTCATCCCTTTACCAAGCAGTGATGGCGTGTTTGGCATCACACGAACAAGGTTCAGTTGGCAGTTTAACATCTCATTAAGTCGATTCGCATTAATACCCGCGGCAATTGAGATAACCAGTTTGTTGCTGAAGTCGATATCTTGTAAGGGTTTACATACATCAGCCATCATTTGTGGCTTCACGGATAACACAACAACGTCTGCTTTTTCAGCTGCTGCAATATTATCGCTGGTGGTATTGATGCCGTATTCTTGTTCTAACGGCAGCCTTCTGGTTTCTGAAGGTGCTGTCGCAGTAATCTTTTGCGCTGGGTAACCACTAGCAACTAAGCCAGCTACAATTGAGCGAACCATGTTTCCCGCCCCAATAAAGGCGATGTTCTTATGTACCATATATAAAATCCTGAGCGTGTCGCTGCGCGGATAAGGCGAAGCGGTATCAATACTTGTACTTGTCGTTACTTACTACGGCTATTTCGCGTAATCACGAGCGCCGAAAATAGCTGTTCCAATACGAACCATTGTGCTACCAGCCTCAACTGCTGCATCCATATCACCACTCATCCCCATCGAAAGGGTATCAATGTCTGAATACTTCGCGGCTAGCTTGTCTTTAAGCTCTGCCAGTTGAGAAAATGCATTAAGCTGAGATTGATAGTCAGATACGTTTGCAGGAATCGACATCAATCCTCTTAAGGTGAGGTTGGGGAGCGATGAAATCAACTCCGCGAGTGCAAAAACTGTCTCTTCTGAGGTTCCAGATTTGGACTCTTCACCACTGGTGTTTACCTGAATCAACACTTGCAAAGGTGGAAGTTCGCTTGGTCGTTGATCATTAAGCCTTTGTGCGATCTTATCGCGATCGACGGAATGCACCCATTGAAAGCTTTCCGCGATTGGGCGGGTTTTATTGGATTGAATTGGACCAATAAAATGCCACTCTAAATTTAGGTTAGAATGTTGTTCTGAAAAGTGTTTTACTTTATCTACACCTTCTTGAACATAGTTTTCACCAAAGGCAACTTGGCCTCCGAGTGCGGCTTCTAGAATCGCATCAATAGGTTTAGTTTTGCTGACGGCTAAAAGTTGCACGGACTCTGGAGCTCGTCCGCACTTTTGCTCAGCACTACGAATCTGTGAGGTGATTTGTTCGATATTTTGTTGAATACTACTCATAGCTGACTTTACTTAAGGGAAAATAAATGGATATCACTGAGTTACTAGATTTTAGTGTAAAGCATAACGCGTCAGATCTACATCTTTCTGCGGGTGTATCTCCAATGGTACGTATAGATGGTGAAGTAAGGAAGCTTGGAATCCCAGCTTTGAGTCATGCTGATGTGCATCGTTTGGTTTTTGAGATCATGAGCGATTCACAACGCGGCGAGTTTGAAGAAAAACTGGAAGTCGACTTCTCTTTTGAATTACCCAATGTTGGTCGCTTTCGTGTTAATGCGTTTAACCAAGCCCGTGGCTGCTCAGCTGTCTTTCGAACTATCCCTGTCGAAATCCCGACTTTAGATCAGTTAGGTGCACCTGAGATCTTCGAAAGGATTGCTAACTACGAAAAAGGGTTAGTGCTCGTCACTGGTCCAACTGGCTCTGGTAAATCAACGACTCTTGCGGCGATGGTTGATTACGTAAATCGCAACCACAATAAGCATATTCTGACGATTGAAGACCCGATTGAATTCGTTCACACCAATAATAAATGCCTAGTCAACCAGCGTGAAGTTCACCGTGATACTCACAGTTTTAAAGCGGCACTGCGCAGTGCCTTACGTGAAGACCCAGACGTGATTCTGGTTGGTGAACTTCGTGACCAAGAGACGATTAGCTTAGCGTTAACCGCAGCAGAAACGGGTCACTTGGTCTTTGGTACTCTGCACACCAGTTCTGCGGCTAAAACGATCGACCGTATTATCGATGTGTTCCCAGGTAGCGATAAAGATATGGTTCGTTCGATGTTGTCTGAATCACTGCGCTCGGTGATAGCCCAGAAGCTGCTAAAGCGTGTTGGTGGTGGTCGTGTGGCGTGTCATGAAATCATGATGGCAACACCTGCGATCAGAAACTTGATTCGTGAAGATAAGGTTGCGCAGATGTACTCGATCATTCAAACGGGCGCAGCGCACGGCATGCAGACCATGGAACAAAATGCGAAGCAGCTGATGGCGCAGGGCTTGGTTGATTCGGAAGAGGTCGAGAAAAAGATCGAAATTGAAACCTCAATGTTTTAATCAAGGTGGACACAATGGAATTGAATCAAATCCTTGAGGGAATGCTTTCTCAAAAGGCATCGGATCTTTATATCACGGTTGATGCGCCAATCCTTTTTCGTGTGGATGGTGAATTACGCCCTCAAGGAGAGAAGCTGAATGCGGCTCAAGTTGCTCAATTACTTGATGCGATGATGGAACAAGACCGACGTGATGAATATCAGCAAACGCGTGAGGCTAATTTTGCGATTGTGCGTGACTTTGGTCGTTTTCGTGTCAGTGCATTCTTTCAGCGAGAGCTACCTGGAGCGGTCATTCGACGTATCGAGACTAACATCCCAACCTTTGAGCAACTAAAGCTTCCTGATGTACTACAGGACCTATCAATAGCTAAGCGCGGACTTGTACTGGTGGTTGGTGCGACAGGCTCTGGTAAATCGACCTCAATGGCTGCAATGACAGGCTATCGCAACACCAATCGCTCGGGACATATCTTGACGGTTGAAGACCCTATTGAATTTGTGCACGAACATAAAAAGTGCATCGTGACGCAGCGTGAGGTCGGGCTCGACACCGAGAGTTACGAAGTCGCGCTTAAGAACTCGCTACGCCAAGCACCAGACATGATCTTGATTGGCGAAATCCGTAGCCGTGAGACCATGGAATACGCGATGACCTTTGCTGAAACGGGTCACTTGTGTATGGCAACCTTGCACGCCAATAACGCTAACCAAGCGCTAGAGCGTATTCTTCATTTGGTGCCGAAAGAGCAGAAAGAACAGTTCTTGTTTGACCTATCGATGAACCTGCGTGGTGTCGTCGCTCAGCAACTCATTCGCGACAAGAATGGCAGCGGGCGTCATGGTGTATTCGAGATTCTGCTGAATAGCCCTCGTGTTTCTGACTTGATTCGTCGTGGTGAACTACACGAACTGAAAGCAACCATGGCTAAATCGAAAGAGATAGGTATGCAGACCTTTGACCAAGCTTTGTATGATTTAGTGATAGCAGGCAAGATCAGCGAAGAGGATGCGTTCCACAGTGCCGATTCTGCTAATGACTTGCGCTTAATGCTCAAAACTAGACGTGGTGATGACGACTACGGAACTGGGGCGTTGGCTGGTGTGAAGATAGATATGGGGTGATAAAAAACGCCTGATTTGATTCTAGGTTAAAATCAGGCGTTCATCATATTCATCGTTCGACTGCGTCTGTATTATCAACGCTTCTTGTTCTTAGGCTCGCTGATTACGTCTGCGTCAGTCGAAGTATGATTCATATAACCTGCATTATTGGAGCTTGTCGAACTGCATGCTGATATTGCTAGAGCTACGAAGATTGCTAGAAAAATTTTCATGTGAACTCCCACTTACCTAATAATGAATTGCTTCGACATTACGTCGTAATATCATTATAGGATCACAAAGGAGTTTAATCTTTGAGCTCTTAATTTTCGTTATGAATATTGTGCTTCAAACCAGCTCTCTAAAATGACGACTGCAGACTGGTTATCGACATTGCCTTTGCTTAGCGCTTTATAGCCGCCCATTTCAAAAAGGTCGGCTCTTGCTTCTGTGGTCGAGAGTCTTTCATCATGTAGTTCAACATCGACACCAAATCGTCCTTTAAGGCGGTTAGCGAACTTCTTCGCTCTAGGTGTAATGGTTGCTAAGTCTTTACCATGAAGGTCGGTAGGAAGGCCGACTACAATCAGGTTCGGCTGCCACTCCTTAATTTGTTTTTCGATATCGTCCCAATTTGGGATGCCATCTTTGGCTTTAAAAGCTTTTAGAGGGCTTGCGGTGCCCGTGATTTCTTGTCCTATCGCACTACCGATACTTTTTGTACCGTAGTCAAATGCCATAATTGTTCGTGACATGGGGTTTCCAAATTTATCTGTGTTTGAGAGTGTATGTTTATTTTACTTAGTTGATTTGAGCTAGGCGTGACCAGCGTCTGCTGAAAGCTGAGTTGCATTAATGCCTAACATCTGTACAGCGACTTTCCAGCGGTCAGAAATCGGTGTATCGAAGATGACCTTCGGATCGGCTTCAACGGTTAACCATGAGTTCTCGGTCAGTTCTGTTTCCAGTTGTCCGGGTTCCCATCCTGCATACCCAAGTGCGACTAAATAATTCATCGGCTCATCTTCTGTGCCCAACACCATCAAGATATCTTTTGAGGTTGTCACTGAGATTTGATCCGTCATGCTGATACTGGATTGATAGTTGCCTTTAGGTTTGTGCAAAATAAACCCACGGTCTTCTGCGACCGGTCCACCATTCAATACAGGCTTATCAAGACTTGCTTGGTTGGGTTTTGGCTGATCAGAATCAACCTCAACTTGCTTAAGCATGCTACCGACAGTGACATCAATAGGGGCGTTGATCATCAAACCCATCGCGCCTTCGTCATTGTGCTCACAAAGGTAAATCACCGAATTTTGAAAGTATGGGTCTTTCATTCCGGGCATAGCAACCAGAAAGTGGTTCGTTAAATTCATAGAGCCTCCTGCCAGTGTGTTCCCAGTAAAGGAAAAAGAGCGGCGTAAAGCCGCTCATTGTTCTTTGCCTAGATATTTCTGTGTTTTCGAATAGCTAAGGCTTTCTTTAGTTTAGGCTATTTAGCGTTAACGCGACGCTCAATTGCATCCATTAATTTACCTGTAACTGAAATATCAAAAGCGGCTTCAATTTCACGGATACAAGTAGGGCTAGTCACGTTAATTTCAGTCAGCTTGTCGCCGATAACATCAAGCCCAACAAAGATTAAGCCTTTCTCTTTCAGTGCTGGAGCAACTGCTCTTGCGATAGCCCAGTCTGTTTCACTTAGAGGACGAGCTTCACCTGTACCGCCAGCAGCAAGGTTACCTCGAGTTTCCCCTTTTGCAGGAATACGCGCTAGACAGTAAGGCATTGGCTCACCGTCAACCACAAGAATACGCTTATCACCATTGCTGATGTCTGGAACAAAAGTTTGTGCCATTGCGTAGTTCTGACCGTGGTTGGTCAAGGTTTCAATAATAACTGATACGTTTGGATCGCCTTCTTTCACACGGAAGATAGACGCGCCGCCCATGCCATCAAGTGGTTTTAGAATCACGTCGCCGTGTTCTTCTCGGAACGCTTTAATTTTTTCAGCTTTACGAGTCACGATGGTGGTTGGTGTTAGCTCAGGGAACCAAGCTGTGAACAATTTCTCGTTACAGTCACGTAGGCTTTGTGGTTTGTTTACGATCAGTGCGCCGTTCTCTTCAGCACGCTCAAGAATGTAGGTCGCGTAGATGTATTCAGTATCAAACGGGGGATCTTTACGCATCAGTACTGCATCTAAATCAGATAGCGCGATAGTCTGTTCTGACTTGAACTCGTACCAACCGTTTGGATCTTCTTTTAGTTCAACAACCTTAGTGTCAGCAATGGCTACGCCTTGATCTAAGTGTAGATCATTCATTTCCATGTAATGGATTTCGTAACCACGACGCTGAGCTTCAAGCATCATGGCAAAGCTAGAGTCTTTTTTGATGTTAATGGATGAAATTGGATCCATTACGATGCCAAGTTTGATCATTTTTTTCTCCTAGCCTAGATCGCCAAAACGGACTTGTAAGGCAGTAATTGCGGTTAGAGCTGCTGTCTCGGTACGAAGTACACGTGGGCCAAGTAGCGTCTCTTCAAATTTGTATTGTTCTGTCATGCCGATTTCTTCAGCTGACAAGCCACCTTCAGGACCGATCAATAGGCGTACCTTGCTGATAGGTTCTGGAAGAGTATTAATTGAGTATTTTGCGCGAGGGTGCAGGTTCAGCTTTAACGCTTCACTCGGTTCGCTACACCACTCTTCAAGTTGCATGATTGGGCGAATGACTGGAACCGTGTTACGGCCACACTGTTCACACGCCGCGATAGCAATTTTTTGCCACTGCGCGAGTTTTTTCTCGAAGCGTTTAGCATCCAGTTTAACGCCGCAGCGTTCTGAAATCAGAGGAGTGATGGTGTTTACACCAAGCTCTACCGACTTTTGGATCGTGAACTCCATTTTGTCACCACGTGAGATCACTTGTCCCAAGTGTAAGTCTAATGGAGATTCACTGCTGCGCTCGATACGTTCAGTCACGTCAACAGTGACATTCTTCTTTGATACCTCAGTAATTGTCGCCGGAAATTCAGCGCCACTGCCATCAAATAGAAGAACTTCTTGACCTTCTTTCATGCGAAGGACACGACCAACATGACCCGCGGCATCTTCGCCTAAAGCGAGAGAACCTAACTGGTGAATGCGTTCTGGGTGATGGATACGAGGGATTCTCATGCTGGTAAACCTATAAATATGATCATTTGGGTATTTTGTCTCTGCCTAACATGGATGCTTTTAGTTGAAAAAACAAGGGTAGAGCAAGAGTTTCAGGGGCAATTCTGAAACTCTTGTTTGAGACGGTTAGGAATGTGGGTTATGCGAGTGGCGTTATTTACAAGCTGGGTAAACAAATGGGTTGTGATTACCTTGGATGGCATGGATACGCTCATCACGAGTACACTCCCACTCATCGACAGGGAATTGCTTGTTCCATGCCATCATCAGGTTGGTTTGCTGCTTAGATAGCTTGAAACCATACTCTTGGCTCATGTACAGATAAGTTCGTGCGATAGAGCCTTTTGCTCTGTCTGGCGGCATCACCTTACGTTGCTTGAAGTTGACCTGCATTTCACACTGACCATAGCTCACCCCATCCATGCCATTCCACTGACTGAAATTGTAGTTGGAGCGATCACCGTTAACCTCGCCGATGGCCGGAGTCAGGTTGTGAAGATCGGCTTCCATGGATTTGAATACTTTGTCATTACGAGTGCAATTCTTGCGCCCACCGTCTTGCCAGCACTGACGCTGGTGGCCAAATTGCCAAGCTGGAACTACGTGTTCCCACTCAATTCGACTCGCCCGTTTTTGCTGTTTTCGTACTTGATAACCACAGCCATCAAGGTCTGGAATGCCTTTCTTTTTGTCTTTCCAAGTAATGTCACAGCCACAATAAAATGAAGTCGGGTGATCAAGGTAAATCTTCACTGCTTCTTTTTTTGCTTTGGAGAATGAACTTGGTGGAGCGGCGAAAACGCTTTGGGTTACCAGTAGGCCAAATGCTATCGTTAAGTAAAAAGACACCGATAGGCCAAATGCTTTTGGAGTGGTTTTGTGCATAGAAAAAGACTGATAAAAGTATGATAAATATCAGTCTAGCACTCAAGTGATAGATTTCTCCATTACATTTCAATCATCTAGTTGATGGAGTGCAGTTTCTTGAAGAAAAGTGAGCTGGCTATTCAATTGGACACGTGCGAGTGATAGGGCGTTAGCTGAGTTGCTTGCCAGTAAAGGCCAAGGTTTGATTGCACTGTTGGCAACGATAGCTTGATTGGTTACGTAATACCTTGTTGTGACGTCTAATCGAAAGTGGGTAAACCGTGCAGTCGCAGCGGTATTCAAAGGTTTTCCCTTGCACCGAGGTGATCTCAAAACTGTGGGTTGTTTTGGCTGGTACGTTGAATACCTTTTCCATCACGTATTTCCACTCACTTCCGTGAGG
Source organism: Vibrio sp. 10N.261.54.A5 (assembly GCF_041471145.1). Classification (NCBI taxonomy): domain Bacteria; kingdom Pseudomonadati; phylum Pseudomonadota; class Gammaproteobacteria; order Vibrionales; family Vibrionaceae; genus Vibrio; species Vibrio sp. 10N.261.54.A5. The sequence goes on from NZ_JBFRNU010000059.1 coordinate 16,580, forward strand.
TCTCACTCGTCCAAATACTTGATGTGTGATCAGATGTGCCAGTTCATGAGGCACCACCTCGTTAATGAAGGCATCCTCATTTTCTGCGAAGAGTACATGGTTGAGCTTAATTTCATTGAGCTGAAGGTAGGCCTTTCCCGCAGCTTTGCCTCTTAACTTGTAAGTGATGGTTGGGCATGGGAATTCACGAGAGAAATGTTGATTAGCGATAGCTAGGCACTCGGCCAATTTCTTATTTGCTCGATGTTGTTGCGGGGTGTAAGACAAACGTTGTTAACTCCAAAAAAAAGGCCTCAGCGTTTAAGCTAAGGCCTCATCATAACATTGCTCGTTATTCCGGCGATAATTTATAGGTGGTGATTCTTCTTGATGATTTCGTGATAGGCATGCCACGTACCATAACCAAGTAGCGGCATGGTGACGATCATACCAATGCCGTAGGTCGCAAATCCCACCAGAATACCGGCACAAATAATACTTGCCCACACCACCATTGCTGGGATGTTGGATTTCACAGCATTGAAGCTAGTGAAGATTGCGCTCATCACATCAACGCGTCTCTCCATCATTAACGGAATTGAAAATGCTGAGATGCTAAATATGAGGCTTGCGATAACAAAACCAATCACAGAACCCGTAATTAAGAAGGGAGCGAACTCAGCCAGTGGTGCGCCTTGCACTGAAGGGTAGAGCGCGTGCAATAACGCAGCGATACGCATCCAGAATATCATCGCAACCATCAATACGATCGCAAAGGCCCATTGGTGGGTGGAGTTGCGAGTGATGGCTTTCATCGAGTGCAGTAGGCTTGCGTTGTGGCCTTTTTCTCTTTCCCAAGCTGCGTCATACAAGCCCAGAGCAAGAAACGGCCCTATTAGCATGTACACGATCAGGCTTGGCATTACGACCAAGTGTGTTCCTTGCCATTGGACAAGCTGAACAATGGCGATTGCCGCTCCCATAAAGCACAAACCGTAGAATGCGCTGATTAATGGCATTCTTACTAAGTCATGCAGAGCAAGCGACAACCAATGAAAGGGTGCGGAAATACTGATTTGGTTACAAGGAATGGTGCGAGCGTAATCCTTATCGCTGACCTTGTGTTTTTTATCGTTCAGTTCGGATGGGTGCGCGGTACGAGGCATAGATCCCCCTAGTTAAATAACGTCCTAGTTATAATTCCATAAGGCTCATCGATGTGGCTTGTGTGAGAGTTATGGTGTTGAGCTAAATTGCTCTTTGTCATCCCAGTTTTTGTTCTAGCGTGCATTTAACGAGCGTTATCAGGCTGAATTAATTTAAGTTAAATGTGAGCTTGATCTCTTAGGAGTTACCTTAACTATTGTCAGTAGTGTTAGAAAACACAAATTATCAGCGGTTTTTTATACTAAGTGGTTAACGGTAAAGAAGGGCATTAGAGAAGAGAATGGCGAGTGAAAGTAAGGTAAGTACATAAAAATAAAGCCCTTACTAAGAAGTAAGGGCTTTGAAGAAACAAATCGCAGTGGCTAAATTATTTTAGGCCAGCGAAGTCCGCAAGGATTGCTGCTTTGTCAGTCGCTTCCCAAGGGAACTCTTCACGACCGAAGTGGCCGTATGCAGCAGTCTGCTTGTAGATAGGCTGAAGAAGGTTCAACATCTCTTGAAGACCGTATGGACGTAGGTCGAAGTTTTGACGAACTGCTTCAATGATAATTTCGTGAGCTACTTTTTCAGTACCAAACGTTTCAACCATGATAGATGTTGGATCAGCAACACCGATAGCGTAAGACAGTTGAATCTCACAACGGTCAGCCATGCCAGCAGCAACGATGTTTTTCGCAACGTAACGAGCCGCGTAAGCTGCAGAACGGTCAACTTTTGATGGATCTTTACCAGAGAATGCACCGCCACCGTGACGAGCTGCGCCGCCGTAGGTATCAACGATGATCTTACGACCTGTTAGACCACAGTCACCCATTGGGCCACCGATTACGAAACGGCCTGTTGGGTTGATGAAGAAGTTAGTGTCTTTGTTGATCCACTCAGCAGGAAGTACTGGTTTGATGATCTCTTCCATTACTGCTTCACGTAGATCCGGTGTTGTTACTGAATCGCAGTGTTGAGTCGAAAGAACAACAGCGTCGATACCAACGATTTTACCTTGGTCGTATTGGAACGTAACTTGAGATTTCGCATCAGGGCGAAGGAAGTCAAGTTTACCGCTCTTACGTACTTCAGCTTGCTTCTTAACAAGAAGGTGAGAGTAAGTAATTGGAGCCGGCATTAGGATTGGTGTTTCGTTAGTCGCGTAACCAAACATGATGCCTTGGTCGCCTGCGCCTTGCTCTTTAGGGTCTTCTTTATCAACACCTTGGTTGATGTCTGGAGACTGCTTACCAATTGTGTTTAGAACAGCACAAGAGTCAGCGTCAAAGCCCATATCAGAATGAACGTAACCAATTTCACGTACTGTTTCACGAGTGATTTCTTCGATATCAACCCATGCAGACGTTGTTACTTCACCGCCAACCATAACCATGCCGGTTTTAACGTAAGTCTCACAAGCAACACGTGCTTTTGGATCTTGTTCCAAGATGGCATCAAGAACAGCATCAGAGATTTGGTCTGCAATTTTATCTGGATGGCCTTCTGAAACAGATTCAGAAGTGAATAGGTGCTTAGCCATGAGAGCTCCACTTTTAGTTTTTGGTGTAAATAGTTTATGGCGTCGCAAGCTAGGAAGCGCGCCATTAAATACAGTATATTTTGTAGGTGTTTCTACATCTAGACGGCTATTCTAAATTCCAGCGGTCGAATTACAAGCTCTTTTTTATGATATGTCATAACTAATCGTTTGCGTATCGATTGAGATAAGCCACTGCCAAGTGATGTAAATGTTCGAAAATTGCGAAAAATGACCGTTAAAATGCCAGTAAAACGTTTGCAGTCGCAATAGTCGTTTGAGAGAATACCCGCGCTAATTAAAATGAAAACATTAGCACTATCTCTTTTTTAAATCGCTTATGTATCCAGGAGCAGACATGCCTTCTCGTAAAGATCTAGCCAATGCAATCCGCGCACTTAGCATGGACGGTGTTCAACAAGCAAATTCAGGCCACCCAGGCGCACCTATGGGTATGGCTGACATCGCTGAAGTTCTTTGGCGTGGCCACTTGAACCACAACCCAGCAAACCCAGAGTGGGCTGACCGCGACCGTTTTATCCTGTCTAACGGCCATGGTTCAATGTTGATTTACTCTCTGCTTCACCTTGCAGGCTACGAGCTTTCAATTGAAGATCTGAAAAACTTCCGTCAACTGCACTCTAAGACTCCTGGTCACCCAGAGTACGGTTACGCTCCTGGTATCGAGACAACGACGGGTCCTCTAGGTCAAGGCATCACTAACGCTGTTGGTATGGCAATGGCAGAGAAAGCACTGGCTGCACAGTTCAACAAAGAAGGCCACGACATCGTAGACCACTACACTTATGCATTCATGGGTGATGGCTGTCTGATGGAAGGTATCTCTCACGAAGCATGTTCACTAGCTGGTACGCTAGGTCTTGGTAAGCTAGTTGCTTTCTGGGATGACAACGGTATCTCTATCGATGGTGAAGTGGAAGGTTGGTTCTCTGACGATACTCCTAAGCGTTTTGAAGCATACGGCTGGCACGTAATCCCAGCAGTAGACGGTCACGATCCGGAAGCAATCAATGCAGCTATCGAAGCAGCTAAAGCAGACCCTCGTCCAACGCTTATCTGTACTAAAACTATCATCGGTTTTGGTTCTCCAAACAAAGCTGGTACGCACGACTGCCATGGCGCTCCACTAGGTGCTGATGAAATTACAGCAACTAAAGCAGCACTTGGTTGGGAACACGGTCCTTTCGAAATCCCAGCAGATATCGCAGCTGAGTGGAATGCGAAAGAAGCGGGCGCAGCAAAAGAAGCGGCGTGGAATGCTAAGTTTGACGCATACGCAGCGGCTTACCCAGAGCTAGCAGCAGAATTCAAACGTCGTACTAACGGTGAACTTCCAGCACAATGGGAAGAGAAAGCAAACGCAATCATTGCTGATCTTCAAGCTAACCCTGCAAACATTGCTTCACGTAAAGCATCTCAAAATGCTCTAGAAGCGTTTGGTCAAATGCTTCCAGAATTCATGGGCGGCTCTGCTGACCTAGCGCCTTCCAACCTAACTATGTGGTCTGGCTCTAAGTCTCTTGAAGCAACTGACTTCTCTGGTAACTACATCCACTACGGTGTACGTGAATTCGGTATGACGGCTATCATGAACGGCATCGCTCTGCACGGTGGTTTCGTACCATACGGCGCAACGTTCCTAATGTTCATGGAATACGCGCGTAACGCAATGCGTATGGCTGCTCTGATGAAAGTTCAGAACATCCAAGTTTACACGCACGACTCTATCGGCTTAGGCGAAGATGGTCCTACTCACCAACCGGTTGAACAGATCGCTTCTCTACGTCTAACGCCAAACATGAGCACATGGCGCCCATGTGACCAAGTTGAGTCTGCTGTTGCTTGGAAACTGGCTATTGAGCGTAAAGATGGTCCTTCATCTTTAATCTTCTCTCGTCAAAACC
>NZ_JBFRNU010000060.1:0-88021 GCF_041471145.1 Vibrio sp. 10N.261.54.A5
TAGTCTTTTGGCATCCCGCTACTCGAATCCCGTATCTGCTTTTAATCTTTTCGCATCTCGACACTCGAATCTCGCATCTGCTCTTGTGCCTGCTTCTCAATCGCCTTTACCATGCCTTTAAAAATAAACAGGTGGGCTGGCATCATAGCAAACCAATACAGTAACCCTAGAAACCCCTTTGGATGCCACCAAGCCGAGATATTCAGCTCGCGAGAGTCACCGTGGTCAGAGACAGTAATCTCGAGTCGCCCTAAACCGGGGCCTTTCATACCGAAAAGCAGAGATAAAAACTGATTCTCTTCACAGCGAATGACCTTCCATGAATCGATTTTGTCACCGACTTTTAGGTTGGGCCCTTCTGGCATTTGTCGAACCGGTACACCGCCACCGAAAAGAACATCCAACCATTCGCGTGTGCGCCATAAAGTGTTAGCAAAGAAGTAACCTTGCTTCGGGCTTCCGATTTGCTGAGCAACATGCCAAAGCGATTCCAATGAAGCGCTTGAGGTGATACTTGCGCCTGTTTTCTTCGGGTAATAGCCATACCCAGCTTGCCAGCGTTTGAATGCGGTTTTATCAAAGCCCCATACATTGCTTTTGACAAAGTTTCCTTCAGCGTGAATGGCTTGTTCAACCATATTTTCGAATGAGATAAGCTTCTGAGGGTACTTTTCTCTAATGATGGTCGAACTGGCGATGAAGTCGTGCTTTAAGCCTGCAAGTAGTGCTCTACCTATGTTAGACGGTACAGAAGTCACCACGCCTAACCAATATGAAGCAATCTTTGGTGTCAGTAGCGATGTCGCCCATAGCCTGAGTGGACGATCGGCAGTTTTGGCAATATGAGCAAATTGGTTTCGGTAAGAGACAATATCCGGCCCGCCAACCTCAAAGGTTTGGCTTTCGCTAGGCGTGTCTTGTGCGAGTTTTAGTAAATAGTGGTTCAGGTTCTGCAAAGCAATCGGGTTGGCTTTAGAGTCAACCCATTTTGGCGCAATCATAATCGGCAAGTTGTACACGAAATCTCGCATGATCTCGAATGCCGCAGATCCTGGGCCAATGATCACGCCAGCTTGAAGTTCGGTAACGGGTACAGGCCCTTTACGAAGCAGTTCGCCGGTTTTCTTTCTCGCTTGAAGGTGCTCTGAATCACCAGTCTGAGGCTGTAAAGAACTCAGGTAGATGACGTGTTGATTCTTTGGCCCAAGAGCAGAAACAAAGTTACGGGCTAAGTTCAGCTCATAATCGATAAAGTCGTGGCCTTCTGCCATGCCATGGACGAGAAAGAAGATAAGATCAAAGTCGGGGACTAAGGCTTGTGTCGCAGCTTGATCGGCCAGATCAAGATACTCAAGCGATAAGCTTTCGTGAGGCTCGGTCCGTGCCTTTAAATAGTCGATATGCCTTGCTGCTGCCGTGACTTGATAGCCTTGCTCAAGCAGGAGAGGGAGGAGTTGCGAACCAACATATCCAGAAGCCCCTAAAACCAGTACTTTCTTCATTGTTACTCCATTTATATCTGTGGTTAAAAACCGAACATTGATATAATAGCGCGATATTTATCTTTATTCATCAATACGTTCCGTTTAGGTATCTCTCTATGTTGCTCTCTTCAATTATTCATCACACACGAGGTGATTTTGTTCGCAGGCTTATTGCGATTGCACTGCCCATCACCTTGCAGAGCATTATGTTTTCAAGCCGAGGCTTGGTGGATGTATTGATGTTGGGTCAACTTGGCGAAGCAGACATCGCAGCTGTGGGTGTGGCGAGCCGAGCGATGTTCGTGACGACCATTATGCTGGTGGGTGTTACCACGGGCGGTGCTCTTCTTACTGCTCAATATTGGGGCGCGGGTAATAGACAAGGTGTGAGAGAAAGCACTGCGCTGACGTGGCTGGTGTCGACACTGTTTGCTTTACTGACTATCGCGTTTTTCGTTTCATTTCCTGCACAAATCATGGGCGTGACGACCGACTCTCAAGAGGTCATCAACTTAGGCGTTGAATACATCGTAATTACGTCATTTAGCATGCTAGCGGTATCGTGTGTCAGCAGTATGGCTGTGGGTTTGAGAGCGATGCACAAACCCGGGCTAAGTACATTTTTCAGCGGTATCGGCATCCTGTCTAACGTGTTCTTAAACTGGGTGCTGATCTTCGGTAACTTAGGCTTTCCTGCGCTTGGAATCAAAGGTGCGGCGATTGCGACGGTACTGAGTGGCGCGATTGAAGTCGCGACTTTGTTTGGTTATCTCTATTTCTCTAAGCATTTATTAGCATTTAAGTTTTGCGATATTAAAGCGGCAGCTTCGATTGATAAGGTGGTTCGCTTCTTGAAGCTGTCTCTGCCGACCACGTTTAACTTCTTAGCATGGGCGGGTGGTTTGTTTGCTTACCACGCGATCATGGGGCAATCGGGCGTTCAAGGTCTGGCTGCGCTATCGGTCATGACGCCGGTTGAATCTATCTCATTGAGTTTATTGATTGGCCTTTCGAATGCGGCAGCTGTTTTGGTGGGTAATCAACTTGGTGCGAAAAACAATGAAGCGGTTTACTATCAAGCGCTTGGCTTAACAATTTTGTGTTTCTTAACTAGTATTGTTGTAGCCGTTTTTCTCTATTTCGTTCAAACGCCAATACTTAATGCCTTTAGCGCACTGACGGAAGAAACCAGAGCCCTCTCAGAGAAGTTCATTCTGATCCTCTGTGTGGGTATTGTCATTCGCTCGGTGCCATTGACTGTGATCGTTGGGGTGTTGAGAGCGGGTGGTGATGTGAAGTTCTGCCTCTATCAAGATTTGATTGCTCAGTGGGTGATCGGTATCCCATTGGCAGCCATCGCGGCTATCTATTTTAAGTTTCCACCTGAGTGGGTATATCTGCTTTTCCTAACGGAAGAAGTCCTCAAGTGGGGCGGGTCGCTCTATCGCATGAAAACAAGAAAATGGATTAAAAACTTGATAGGAAGTTGAAGTAGGGCGCACCAATCGCATCACTTTATCGTTGGCGTGTGATCTATCTTTCAAAATACTTCCTCCTAACAGGGAATTAGTGTAGATTCTCCTTCCAAATTCTAACTAATGCGAGCTGTTTAATGTTAAAGCTGTCAGACCTATGTAAAGGCTATGTCGATGGGGGGGAGTTTCACCCTGTTTTGCAAGGTGCTGAATTAACATTAAACCAAGGTGACCAGCTGGCATTAATGGGAGAAAGCGGTTCAGGTAAAAGTACTTTACTGAATCTTATCGCGGGCTTAGACCTAGCGGACTCAGGTGAAATCGCTTTTCCTCACTTCAATATGCACGACTCAACCGAGCGTGACCGCACCGCTTATCGCAGAAACAACATTGGCCATATTTTTCAGCAATTCAACTTACTGCCAACGTTAAATATTGCCGATAACATCCGTTTTTGCCGCCAGTTAAAAGGCTTACCTGAAGACAAAGGTCTCTGGAGACAGATTCTCTCTGCTTTAGATCTTATGCCTTTACTTGGCCGTTACCCTGAAGAAGCGTCTGGTGGCCAACAACAACGTGCGGCCATTGCGCGTGCGCTGTATATGGAACCAAAAATATTGCTGGCCGATGAGCCGACCGGTAGTTTAGATGAGCGTAATGCAGAAGCGGTAATGCGTTTGCTGACCTCTTTGGCTCGTCAATTAGAATGTACGTTGCTGTTGGTAACACACAGTGAAAAAGTAGCTCTGCATATGGATGGTAGGATCCGTCTGCAAGGAGGGCAACTGCATGTTATGGCCCGTAGTTAAGGCACTACTCGGTCACTATCGACGTTACCCACTGCAGATTATTTTGGTATGGCTTGGTTTAACCCTCGGCGTATCACTTTTGGTTGGTGTTACTGCTATCAACCAACACGCCAAGCAAAGCTATGCGCATGGCGAAAAACTCTTTTCGAATCCTCTTCCTTACCGTATTCGACCAAAACACAACGCCAATAAAATCCCGCAAGGCTTTTATATCCAACTTCGCCGTGAAGGTTTTCAACAGTGTTCTCCTCTTGATCACCATCGTATCACTGATGAAAATGGCGCAAACTTCATGGTTGTCGGTATAGATCCTGTTTCTATGCTTCAGCTACAACCTGGTATAGCGTTAAAAGATCTCACCGCTTTGAACCTCATGAAGCCACCATATCCAATCCTTGTCAGTGATGATCTTGCTGAACACATGGAATGGCACAACGGTGATTACATCCCTTTGATGGATGGTTCTGAACTTGGTCCTGTGGTTGTTGATCAAAATAATATGATTAATGGTACAAGGTTGATTGCGGATATCTCCTTGCTCCGAATGCTTAAACGCAGTGCTGGGCTTTCAGTGATTGCTTGTTCAGACATGCCCACTGAGAAGTTTGAACGTCTTAAAAATATGTTACCTAATGGTTTGACGATCTCTCGTAGCTCTAAGGCAGAGCTTGAGTCGCTGACCAGTGCGTTCCACTTAAACCTAAAAGCGATGGGTATGCTGTCGTTTGTGGTTGGCTTGTTCATTTTCTATCAAGCAATGTCGCTTTCTTTTATTCAGCGTCAACCGTTAGTCGGGATTTTAAGACAAACGGGTGTGTCTGGTTGGCAACTGACTAAAGCGCTCTGTTTAGAGTTACTGCTATTGGTTTTACTGAGCTGGATCTGCGGCAATGTATTTGGCGTGATGCTAGCAAACCAATTGTTACCTGCCGTATCTTCAAGCTTGGGCGATTTATACGACGCTAACGTCGGCTTAACGATCGACTGGAATTGGCGTTGGAGTGGTTACAGCTTACTGATGGCATTGATTGGTGCTTTCTTAGCGTGTGCGTGGCCACTGGTTCGTTTACTTAAGTCTCAACCGATTCGTCTGTCTTCTCGTTTGTCTTTGATGCGTTTTGCGGGTACCGAGTTCACTTGGCAAGCGTTGATTGGCTGTGGCTTCTTGGTTGCTGCTGTTGCTGTGTATCAAGCCCCTCAGACTCAAGAAACGGGTTTTGCGATTATCGCGCTAATGCTGATCAGTGTGGCGCTATTTACCCCGTTTTTGATGTGGAAGTTATTTAACAGCCTCTCTTATTCGTTGCGCTGGGTTCGTGCTCGCTGGTTCTTTGCTGATGCAGCTTCCAGTATGAGCTACCGTGGCGTGGCGACGATGGCGTTTATGTTAGCCTTAACAGCCAATATTGGTGTAGAAACCATGGTCGGTAGCTTTAGAGATACCACTGATAAATGGCTAACACAGCGTTTGGCTGCCGATCTGTATATCTACCCAACCAACAATGCCGCTGCTCGTATGAGTAATTGGTTATCCGACCAACCTGAAGTGGATTCGGTTTGGTGGCGTTGGGAGAAAGATGTGGCGTCTCCAGTCGGTAGTATTCAGGTGGTCAGTACGGGGCCTTCTGAAGGTGAGCTAGAAGCGCTGACGATCAAATTAGGTATTCCGAATTACTGGTATCACTTACATCACTCTAAAGGCGTGTTGATCAGTGAATCGATGTCTCTCAAGCTGGGGATTCGCCCTGGCGACTACATTGACCTCTATGATAGTCTCGGCTCTGGTTGGCAGGTTGTCGGTGTTTATTACGATTACGGTAATCCTTACCATCAAGTCATGATGTCGCATCGAAACTGGCTGTATGGCTTTGCAGGGCGGGGTAATGTCGGCCTTGGGGTAATACTCAAAGACGATGTGAATTCATTAGGGCTTCGCAGCCGATTAGAAAGCGTATTCAGGCTTGGCTCCGAGCGCGTTTTCGATAACAACAACATCCACAGTCAAGCGATGCGGGTGTTCGATAGGACGTTCGCGATTGCAGATACATTAGGTAACATCACCTTGGTTATCGCCGTCTTCGGTATTTTCTTTGCGACGGTTGCGGGAGAAGTGTCTCGCCAAAGGCATATTTCCTTGCAGCGCTGTTTGGGTGTCTCGGCGAAAGAACTGATCCTGACAGGTAGTTTGCAGTTGTTTGTGTTTGGGCTTATTTCCTCCTTAATTGCGATTCCGCTCGGATTAGCGCTAGCGAGCCTAATTGTTGATATCGTGATAAAGCAGTCTTTTGGGTGGTCACTTGAGTTACAAGTGATTCCTTGGGACTATTTGCAGACATTTGCATGGGCCATGGCAGCATTGATGCTAGCTGGTGCTTTACCAGTGATGAGAATGATTCGGAACACTCCGATGAAGTCACTGAGGGATGCGCTTTAGTATGTTTTTACGGAATACTTCAACTAAGTTAAGACAACGAATTCTGTCTTCTCTGCTATTAATCAGTTTCTTCGGCATCTTTTTAAGTGTTTGGGGTTATTACTCCTATTTCATCGATCCTGGTGAAAAGGGCGTGAATGAAGTTAACTCAATATTGGTTAATGAACACTTCAATGTGTTCGAACCTGTTTTGCCAGACCGTAATGTTTCGCTACCACAAGATTTTAAGTTCCACCCAGAGTTTCAGCACGAGTGGTGGCATTACTTTGCATCTTTGAAAGGTGATGATGGTAAAGACTATTCGGTCCAGTGGAGCTTTTTCCGTATCGCAACGGACGAACGTGAAACACCAGGGTGGCAAAGCCCTCAAGTCTATATCTCAAATGTAGTGGTCTCTTCTAAGTCCAAAGTATGGAAAGAACAGCGCATGGCTCGTGGCGGCATTGGCCAAGCGGGAATGACTAATCGTCCATTCAGGCTTTGGATTGATAACTGGAACTGGCGTGCACTCGGCAACACCCCATTCCCAGGACGCCTTCAAGTGCAAACAGACACGTTTGGACTTGAACTCGACACCATTGCAAAAGGGCCCTATGTGCTCAACGGCGATAACGGTTATCAGAAAAAGCACGACTTATTACCTGTCGCGTCTTATAACTTCAGCGCTCCATTTTTATCGTTGAGTGGTGTGTTGAACCTAGACGGCGTTACCAAGGAAGTGGAAGGAACTGCGTGGGTACATAAAGAGTGGGGCAGTGGCTTACTTGGAGTGGGCCAACAAGGTTGGGATTGGTTTGTATTTAACCTCGATGACGGCACAGCGCTGAGCATTAACCGCTATCGTCATAACCAACAGTTGCCTTACATATTCGGGACATTAGCAACGCGCTCAGGCAAAGTTTACCAATTAACGGAATCCGACATTTCCATTCAACCATTGCAAAATACAACGTTGATGAATGGAAGACGGATGCCTTTGCAGTGGATCATTAACGTCCCTAAGCATGATATTAACCTCACAACGCGTATTATACGCAGGGATATGTGGCTTCCATTTGTCATACCATATTGGGAAGGGCCGATTAAGGCGAGCGGGAGTCATGAAGCGACAGGCTTTATGCAGTTAACTGGCTACTAAAAAACACCTAAGGCTATAATTTGATAGCCTTTTTTTATGCCTGCGCCTTTTAGCGTCCCCCAATGAATTGTGCATACAGGTTCGATGATCTCATCTATACTTAATTCATGGTGCATAACAACATTATGGAATATACGACGTATTGTTTAGTATTTGTAGGAAAAACCGAAGTTAAACATCCGAAGAAGTGATTATCTATCAATTAAACTTGGATATAAACTCGTGGTTATTCTTTGTTATTCGTTTATTTAAATAATAAATATAAGGGCGAAATCATGACCGACGTCATCCGTGACTTCTTTAAAATGGAATCTGCTGGCGGCATCATACTAGTCATCGCTGCGGCGATCGCAATGTTTGTAGCAAACTCACCACTGAACGAAATGTACCAAGGTGTACTTCACAGTTACGTTCTTGGTATGTCTGTGTCTCACTGGATTAACGATGGCTTAATGGCTGTCTTCTTCCTTCTAATCGGCTTAGAAGTTAAGCGCGAACTTTTAGAAGGCGCATTAAAGTCTAAAGAGACAGCAATCTTCCCAGCTATCGCAGCTGTGGGTGGTATGCTAGCTCCTGCACTTATTTACGTGCTATTTAATTCAAGTAACCCTGAAGCGCTTCAAGGTTGGGCTATCCCAGCAGCGACTGATATCGCATTCGCATTGGGTATTATGGCTCTTCTTGGTAACCGTGTACCGGTTAGCTTGAAGGTGTTCCTATTGGCTTTAGCAATTATCGATGACCTTGGCGTTGTTGTTATCATTGCACTGTTCTACTCAGGCGACCTATCAACGCTTGCGTTAACGGTTGGTTTCATCGCAACTGGTGTGCTGTTCATGCTAAACAACAAGCATGTAACTAAGCTGAGTGTGTATCTCATTGTTGGTGCAATTCTGTGGTTTGCAGTATTGAAGTCTGGTGTTCATGCAACGCTGGCTGGTGTAGTGATTGGTTTTGCTATCCCACTGAAAGGCAATAAAGGTGAACATTCTCCGCTGAAGCATCTAGAACATGCTCTGCACCCATACGTCGCTTTTGCAATCTTGCCAGTCTTTGCTTTTGCAAACGCAGGTATTTCATTGGAAGGTATCTCAATCTCAAGCCTAACAGGTATGCTACCGCTTGGTATCGCTATGGGTCTATTGATTGGTAAGCCTCTTGGTATCTTTGCATTCAGCTGGGGTGCGGTGAAATTGGGTGTTGCTAAGCTCCCTGAAGGTGTGAACTTTATGAACATCTTCGCAGTATCTGTCCTGTGTGGTATTGGTTTTACAATGTCTATCTTTATTTCATCACTAGCATTTGGCCCAACGAATGTAGAGTTTGATACGCTTGCTCGATTAGGTATCCTGATGGGCTCAACGACTGCAGCTATCTTAGGTTACTTCCTGCTAAGTATTTCTCTACCGAAAACTAAGCATCAAGAAGTAAAACTATAATCGGTAGTCGGCTCGCTTAATAGGGAGCCTACTCACTGAGTAACAAGTCAACTTCTGAGTAGCAAGAAGAGTCACAGAGTCTCCCTCGACTCATGTGACGACAAAGAACAAAAAAGCCGTGATGGGCAACCCTATCACGGCTTTATTGATCTTATAACTAAGCTGCTGTTGTTCGACACTCGCTCTATGTCACATCTAGATCCACAGTGACAATGTCACGCTACTTTTCAAGCGTGGTAAATATGGTCCACTCCTCGACGATCTGTTCGCTTAGTCCGACAACTGTGGCTGTTACTCGGCGGTTCAGTGCATGAGACGTAGCATCGTTGCCATCGCTCTCTAAGCGGTTTTCACCGTAACCAACAACTCTTACTCGGCTCGGGTCGATACCATTCGACAACAGTTCATCTTCAACGTGGTGAGCGCGTTTCTTTGATAGCTCTAAGTTGTATTGACTCGCGCCGACTTTACTGGCGTAACCTTGAATCTCTATCGATGCACTTTGGTAGGTTTCTAAGAACTCAGCCATAGTGGTGATTTGATCTGAGAAGATAGGGTTAACTTCATAGGAGTCATTGGCGAAAAGGATGTTCAGCCGTCTGACTTCTTGCGAGCTAACCGTCTCTCCACAGCCTTCGTTGTCTACCAGAGACGACTCTGGTGTGCCAGGACAGGTGTCTCGTGCATTGACCACACCATCGTTATCATCGTCTTGCAGGTCTGAAATTTGCTCCGCTTCTGGCGTTTCTATGTAGGGCTCTTCATTTTGGCTAGAGCATGCACATAGCGTTATCGTTAATGCGGAAAGTAATAAATAAGGTCTCTTCATCATTAATACTCCACTGCCGTTGTCCACTCGTCTGGAATGTCGACCAGTAGAGCGTTCAATAGAGAGCCTGTCGCGTTCATTACACGGTATTTAGCGTACTGTTCAGAGTAATGCGCATCTAAGTAATCTTTGCGGGCTTCAAACAATTCGTTTTCAGTGTTAAGCAGATCAAGTAGCGTACGTTTGCCGATTCGATATTGTTTCTCATAAGCGATAACGGTTTCTGACGCCGAATCCACGTGATCAGACAAGAAGTTCTTTTGTTGTAACGTCAGATCCAATGCACTCCAAGAGAGGCGAAGGCCTTCTTCAACTTGTCGATAAGCACGATCTCTTAGATCTTTTGCTTTATTGAGTTGGTAAGCTGCAGCTTCTGAATTAGCACTATCGGTACCACCGTTGTAGAGGTTGTATCGCATTCTCAACATTGCCAAAGTCTCTTGGCTCGAACCTTCATCGCCTCCAGCATCATCTCGCCATGATTGAGATGCCTCGATAGAGAACGTCGGGTAGTTAACCCCTTTTGATTGTTTGTACTGGAAGTGCGCTGAATCGACATCTGCAGTCGCGACTTTGATGACTGGGTGTTGGTCCAGAGCATCAACAAGCGCGTCTGATAATGACAGAGGAATCATAGAAATATCGGCTCTTGGGTAGACTAAGCCAAGCGGTTCTTGACCCACTATTCTTCTAAATTGGGTGTGGGTATCAATTAGGTTGTTCTGTGCGGCTAATAAGTTGCCGTGAGCTTTTGCAATCCTTGCTTCTACCTGAGATACATCTGCGGTTGAGCCTATGCCTGAGACTGCACGCTTTTTGATGTCTTTATAGATTTTCTTGTGGATAGCGAGGTTACTTTCCGAAAGGGCTAAAACTTCAGTTGCTTTGACTGCATCTAGATAGATTTGTGTTACCTCCAGCGCTTTGTCTTCGGCATCCGCGAGCAATTGCAAACGAACCGATTCTGCTTCTGCGGCAGTACGATCAATATCATTGAGAGTCGATGAACCATCCCACAGCAACTGAGTGAGGGAAATCGTCGCTTCCTTTCTTGTGAGATCGGTATCGGGGCCGTTATTTGGTGCAGGGTTTATGCCTTCGTAACCAATACCAGCATCCAGGTCGATACTAGGTCTATAAGCACCACCTGCGGCGTCATTTCGTTTCCGTACACTCACAAACTCATTAAAGATACTCTTTATCTCAGGGTTTGTAGCCAAGGTAATGGCTACGGCCTGTTCTAAAGTTTGAGCAGATAGTGGAGCTGCAATAACTAAGCAACACATAATAGGTAATTTCAACAGTCTCAAAGTAGGTCTCCTTCTACTTTTAAAAGCTCCCGCCGCTTCCCAACAAGCGTTTAACTACTTAATTGAAAAGGGTATTAAACGAAGCTTAGGACATCTGCAAGAAATTGCTAAGTTTGTTGGCTTTATTTCGAATGTAAGTCTCTATCCTTATTGATTAATTTACCAATAGTAGCAAGTGGCAAGCTTCGAATGGATGCACCGTAAATAGAGGAAACGTAGTATTAGGTTTGGACTCAGATAGGTAAACGTTGGCTAGTAGGTTGTTTGAAATACGAGTTCCAGTGATAACAATGTGCCAAGCATGGTAGTTCGATTTTTAGTAAAAAATGACAATATAAAAAGAATCGATCGCGCTGTTTAGTTTGTAGTTGTAGCTGTAGCTGTGAAGAGGGGTAAGTAAGGCTCACTCTCGTCCCAAACAACAAACAAAAAAAAAGCCCAAACCAACGTGGTTTGGGCGGATACAAGTATAGGAGTTAATAAGGAAAATGCAGTAATTAAGAAAGCAGTGAGAAGAACAAGTTTGACGGCCTGTTAAACTTCTAAATACGCTGTTTTCTATATAATTTATGACCCACCATTTCCATTTCAGTTCCAAGAAAATTCATTATTTTTTTCTTTTTTTGTAAACATACAGCGATTCAATCGGTTAGTGCTGAGTTTTATTAACTGGTACGACCAATTTGTGAAAATGTGATGTTGCTTGCTTGTTAAATAAATGTACTAAGCGTATATTTCAAACAGTTGTTTAATACGAGTGATTGAAATGGCACCAAGAAGTACAACCAAAGACAAAATCTTAGATGTGGCTGAAGGCTTATTTGCTGAGCACGGTTTTAATGACACCTCTTTACGCACGATTACGAGTAAAGCGAATGTCAACTTAGCTTCAGTGAACTATCACTTTGGCGATAAGAAGACTCTGGTTCGTGCGGTACTCAATCGTTACTTAGAAGCATTTATGCCAGCACTGCAAGATGCATTAGTGAACTTAAACTTGAACGAAACGTATTCTATGAGTGACGTGTTTGAGTCTCTGAGACAGCCACTAAGAGCACTTAATGATGTTAGGCCAAATGGTACAAGCCGGTTCATGTTACTTATCGGCAGAGGCTATACAGATGTGCAAGGACACTTGCGTTGGTTCATTACTACCCGTTATAGCGAAGTACTTTCTTTGTTTACAACGTCAGTAATGAAGGCGAATCCGAACCTCACTCAAGAACAGTTATTTTGGCGATTACACTTCACCCTAGGGACTTGTGTATTCACCATGGCATCAAGTCAGGCTCTGGTAGAAATTGCAGAGAATGACTATGACAGAAAGATAGATGCTAAGGCAGTGGTCGATATTCTTATTCCATATTTAGCCGCAGGCATGTCAGCAGAAGAATAAAACAATAAAAAGCGAAACATTCACAACCAATATAGTGAACAAAAGGATCTGAACTATGAGCTCTCTAAGACAAAAATGGGTAAGTGACCCAGCTTTTAAACTCTTTAAAAAAGTACTACCACCACTATCTAGCACCGAGAAAGAAGCGATGGAAGCGGGTAGCGTGTGGTGGGACGGAGAGCTGTTTTCTGGTAAACCAGATTTCACTAAGCTGCATCAATACCCAAAACCTCAGCTGACAGCAGAAGAGCAATCGTTCATGGATAATGAGCTTGAAACCTTGCTCGCTATGCTTGATGACCACCAAATTGTAAAAGAAGATCGAGACCTTCCTGAAGAGGTGTGGAACTTCTTACGCAAAGAGCGTTTCTTTTCGCTAATTATTGCGAAAGAGTATGGCGGTCGTGAATTCTCAGCTCACGCTAACTCAACTATCGTAACTAAGATTGCGACTCGCAGTATCAGTACTGCGGTTTCAGTAATGGTTCCAAACTCTCTTGGTCCTGGTGAGCTGCTGTCTCACTACGGCACTCAAGACCAAAAAGACTACTGGCTACCTCGTCTTGCTGACGGTACAGATATCCCATGTTTCGCACTAACAGGCCCAGAAGCGGGTTCTGATGCGGGTGGTATCCCTGATGTCGGTACTGTGTGCATGGGCATGCACGAAGGTAAAGAGACGCTAGGTATCAAGCTTAACTGGAACAAACGCTACATTACACTAGCACCAGTGGCGACGGTACTTGGTCTGGCTTTCAAACTGCACGATCCAGAAAAGCTACTGGGTGACAAAGAAGACATTGGCATCACTTGTGCGCTAATCCCGGCTGACCACGAAGGTGTTGTGATTGGTGAGCGTCATGACCCACTTGGTCTTGCGTTTATGAATGGTCCAACACGCGGTCACGATGTATTTATTCCTATGGAATGGTTAATCGGTGGTGCCGATTACGCAGGTAAAGGCTGGCGTATGCTGGTGGAATGTCTGTCTGCAGGTCGTGGTATCTCATTACCCGCACTTGGCACGGCGATGGGCCACCTAACGGCGAAAACGACCGGCGCATACGCTTATGTTCGTAAGCAGTTCGGTATGTCGATTGGTAAGTTTGAAGGAGTTGCAGAGAGTTTAGGTCGTATTGGTGGCTTAACGTATCTACTAGAAGCGACTCGTACACTAACAACTACTTCACTCGATATGAAAGAGAAGCCGGGTATCGTTACGGCTATCGCGAAATATCACATGACAGAAATGGCGCGTACTATCCTGAATGATTCAATGGATATCCACTCTGGTCGTGCAATTCAAGATGGTCCAATGAACTACTTAGCTGCGCCTTACCTAGGTATTCCAGTTGCTATCACAGTAGAAGGTGCGAACATCTTAACTCGCAACCTGATGATCTTCGGTCAAGGTGCGACACGTTGTCACCCATACGTGCTAAGCGAAATGGAAGCGGCAGCAAACCCAGATGAGAAGCAAGGTGCGAAGGATTTCGATAACTTGTTGTTCAAGCATATCTCTCACGCAACTAAGAACACGTTTGGTGCGTTCGGTGCGGCATTGACAGGCTCTAAGTTCATTAAAGCGGATATGAGCGGTCCAACGAAGCCTTACTACCAAGACTTAACTCGCTTGAGCCGTGCGCTTGCAGTGAGTGCGGATTTCGCAATGCTTACACTAGGTGGCGAACTGAAACGTAAAGAGCTTATCTCTGCACGTCTAGGTGATGGTCTAAGTTACCTATACATGGCGTCTGCAGCGCTTAAGAAGTATGAAGATGAAGGTCGTCAACAAGCTGACCTAGACTACGTACACTACGCGGTTCAACACTGTTTCCATAACGCGGCTAAATCGCTACAAGAAGCGTACAGAAACTTCCCGAACAAGATGGTAGGTAAAGTACTTAAAGGTCTAGTTTTCCCTGTCGGTAACCACTTCGAAAAACCAAGTGACAACCTAACAGTGCAACTAGCAGAAAGCTTGATGACTCCGGGCGCACACCGTGAACGTCTGACTCACCTTTGCTACATCGGCAAAGAAGAAGAGGACAGTGTTGGCCTAATGGAGAACGCGTTCAATGCGATGTACAGCATCAAGCCTCTCGAACGTAAGATCTTCAAAGCAGTGAAAGAGGGCAAAGTGGCTCGTAAAGGTCTATTGCAAGATAAACTTGCTCAAGCACTGGCGGCAGATGTTCTTACTCAAGACGAAGTTGACCAAATCATTGCAGCAGACAAACTTCGCTACGCAGCGATTCAAGTTGACCACTTCAGTCATGATTACAGTGAAACTTTGACGCGAAAAGAGTTAAAACCTAAGCTAAATAGCGTTGCTTAGATAAAGAAATGACAAAAGGCACCTTATTAGGTGCCTTTTTTTGTTTTTGTCGTAGAAGTTGCAATAGACGCGTTAACAAATGGTGACTTAGTCAGCAAATATACACTGAGTGCTCCAACCACTTGCATTTTCACCACATTTTTACAGAAATTAGATGCCATTTGCGTACGAAACTTTTATCCTTAACCTGATTTTTTAAGGAAGTTGAATATGATCATCAAACCTCGAATTCGCGGATTCATCTGTACTACAACACATCCAGTCGGTTGTGAAGCTAATGTAAAAGAACAAATTGCTTACACAAAAGCTCAAGGCCCAATCGCAAACGCACCTAAACGTGTACTAGTTGTTGGCTCTTCAAGTGGCTACGGCTTGTCTTCACGTATTGCGGCTGCATTTGGTGGCGGCGCTTCAACTATCGGTGTTTTCTTCGAGAAAGCCGGTACTGAGAAAAAGCCGGGCACAGCTGGTTTCTACAACTCAGCAGCGTTCGACAAGCTAGCTAAAGAAGAAGGCCTGTATTCAAAAAGCCTGAACGGCGATGCTTTCTCTAACGAAGCGAAACAGAAAACAATTGATCTGATCAAAGAAGATCTAGGTCAAATCGATATGGTTGTATACTCACTGGCGTCTCCAGTGCGTAAAATGCCAGAGACTGGCGAAGTAATTCGTTCATCTCTAAAGCCTATCGGTGAAACGTACACGTCAACTGCGGTTGATACGAACAAAGACACAATCATCGAAGCAAGCGTAGAGCCTGCAACTGAAGAAGAGATCAAAGACACTGTTACTGTAATGGGCGGTGAAGATTGGGAACTTTGGATCAATGCTCTTTCTGAAGCTGGTGTTCTAGCGGACGGTTGTAAGACGGTTGCTTACAGCTACATCGGTACTGAACTAACGTGGCCAATCTACTGGGATGGCGCACTAGGTAAAGCTAAGATGGATCTAGACCGTGCAGCGACAGCGCTGAACGAGAAGCTAGGCCAAACTGGCGGTACTGCAAACGTTGCTGTTCTTAAGTCTGTAGTGACTCAAGCAAGTTCTGCAATCCCTGTAATGCCTCTTTACATCGCTATGGTGTTCAAGAAGATGCGTGAAGAAGGTATTCACGAAGGTTGTATGGAACAGATCTTCCGTATGTTCAGCCAACGTCTATACAAAGAAGACGGCAGCGCGCCAGAAGTGGATGAAGTGAACCGTCTACGTCTAGATGACCTTGAGCTTCGCGAAGACATTCAAGATCACTGTCGTAACCTATGGCCTCAAATCACAACTGAGAACCTAAAAGAACTGACTGACTACGTAGAGTACAAAGAAGAGTTCTTGAAGCTATTTGGTTTCGGTGTTGAAGGTGTTGATTACGAAGCTGACGTTAACCCAGCTGTTGAATTTGATGTAGCTGACATCTAATTCAAGTTATCGAATCTAAACGAAATAGGCGCTCATTGAGCGCCTATTTTTTTGTCTGCTATTTGGTTCAAGAGATTAAGAGCAGATATGGGATTCGAGTGGCGGGATGCGAAGAGATTTAAGAGCGGATACGGCTACCGCGATTCGAAGGGGGACAAGAGTAGAAATAAGGGATGAAGAGAGTTAAGAGCAGGAGTGGGGAAGAAGGCTTGAACCGCTTAAAACAGGTTATAAAAAATGCACTAACCCAAAGTGAATTAGTGCATTTAAAATATCTAATCTAAAGCGCTATAACGCTGAATAAACTAGCTAATGATGATGATAAAAGTACCAGCTAAGGTCATCAATATATTGGCTATCGCATAAGTACCCGCATAACCCAGAGCCGGAATCGTTGAGCGAGCGTGGTCATTTACGATGTCCATCGCTGGAGCGCAAGTTCGCGCGCCAATGATTGCACCGAACAACAAAGCTCGGTTCATCTTCAATACGTAAGCGCCAACCAAGTAAGCGAAGAATACTGGCAGCACACTCACTACTAGGGCAATACCTATTACCTGTGGGCCAACTTGGGTTAAGTGCTCAAATATCTTACCACCGGCGCTCAAGCCGATACCGACCATAAAGAACATCAAACCGAGGTCTTTGACCATGTTCAGAGCACCTTGAGGCACATAACCGAAAGTAGGGTGGTTCGCTCGTAGGAAACCAAGCATGATGCCCGATAGAAGCAGGCCAACCGCGTTACCTAGCCCAAACGATACCTGACCGAATGTCATGGTGATCAAACCAAACAAAATACCCAAAATGAAGAAGCTACAGAAGGCCATCAAATCCGCCATTTGGCTGTGGATTGAGATGAAACCAATTTTCTCAGCTAGGCCGTGCACTCGACTCTTTTCACCACTCACCTGTAGGACGTCACCTTTAGAAAGCACGATGTTTAAGTCCATCGGCATTTCAATCTGAGCACGTACTACGCGGTTAAGGAAACAGCCGTATTCAGACAGGTTTAAGTCTGATAGGCGCTTACCTGCGATACTGTCACTCTTAACGACGATCTCTTCTTCCACGATACGCAGATCGAGAAGGTTACGGTCGAAAACTTCTTTACCGTTACGGAAGCTTGGGTCTAGACGAGCGTGGCTATCTGGGAAACCAACCAATGCGATCTCATCGCCTTCTTGCAGAATTGCATCACCATCTGGATGGGCAAGAATACCATTACGTCGAATACGCTCGATGTAACAGCCTGTTTGGCGATAGATGCCCAGTTCACGCAGATTCTTACCGTCAGTCCAAGAGATGAGCTCTGGTCCCACTCGATAAGCACGAATAATGGGCAAGTAAACCTTACGCTGACCTGAAGCGCCTAACCCACGTTCTTGGGCGATTTGCTCTGCCGAGTCGTGTAGGTTCACTTTTTGAAGTTTTGGAATCAAGCGAGCAAACATAATCATACTGATTAAGCCAACCAAGTAAGCCATCGCGTAACCGACTGAAAGGTTTTCGATAATCAGGCTCAAGTCCATGTTTCTTGGTAATTCTGCAAGCCCAGAATTCAGAGCATCTTGAGCACCTACCAATATCGGCGTTGCTGTTAAGGCACCTGCCATCATGCCTGCAGATAAACCAAAGCCTAGGCCAAGGTAATGACTACTGAAATAGGTTAGGGCAATTGCGGTAGAAAGTACCACAAGGCTCAGAATGAGGTAGTGCTTACCGTCTCTGAAGAAGATACCGAAGAAGTTTGGTCCAGCTTCAATGCCAACACAGTAGATGAACAGCATGAAACCAATGGTGAGCGCATCTGCGTTAAAAGAAAAGCCAAGATGTCCCATGATAAGGGAAGTAATCAAAACACCGATTGAATTACCAAGTTGGAGGCTACCGAAACGAATTTTACCAATGGCTAATCCAATCGATAAAACAACAAAGATGAGGAGAATGGGGTTTTGTTCTAACAGAAAAACAACGTCGATATTCACGGTGGTCGCTCAATAATTGGCGTGGAACACAGGGTAAGTTTGAGAGGTGAATTGTATCTAAATATAAATAAATTATAAGCAATATTTTGTTAATTTACTTGATTTTGACCTTATTCTTATTCCGTATGAAAACTGGTCATAAAAAAGCCCGCTACAGTGAGCGGGCTTTCTATAAATCGTACAGTCTAACGCCTAAATGGGTCAGCTGTTTAAGGCTTTAGCCCTGATTCTCGTTTGAGAAATCCTAGCTTAGTCGAAAAGACCTAGGTTTTCTTTTGCGTATGCTTCAAATTCTGTGCAGCCGCCGATGTGGTCTTGGTCGATGAAGATTTGTGGAACTGTATCGACAGGTTTACCAACAGTCTTCTCTAGATCAGCTTTGCTGATACCTTCAGCGTGGATGTCAACGTAACGGTAGTTGAAGTCATCGCGTTTAGCTTTAAGAGTTTCAGCATGCTCTTTTGCACGAACACAGAATGGGCAAGCAGGGCGACCAAAAATAACTACAAACATTTAATTTCTCCTAAATACGGGATGAGGCTCGTTAACTCGATTATGTTAACTATTCTTTAGTGAATGCCACTCAAAATTTCATAAAACTAACTATGCCTCAATGCCATGGGGAAATAAAGATGGAATTACCTCTTAATACAATAGGTTTTGTCTATCAGAGCAAATAATGGTCACAAAAAGGATCCATGCTGATTTCTGATGGGTATTCAGATTGATTACCCTTAATTTAAGAGTGTGAATTACCCCTAAGAATACGACATTAATCCATCTTTAATGCGACAAGTTGCACCTCGTCAAAAAAAGCGCATACAGAACGAGGCATCTTAATACTGATGCACTATATAAAGGCTAAATTCCAATAACCAAGAGTTCGCAGTTTTGTTCGGTCATAGGCGCAGGAGGCACCATGTTTCAATTTATGACATCTACAAAGATCATCTTTGGTGATGGAGCACTTTCCGCTTCATTGTCTCTCTTTAATCAATATGGCTACAGCGTGCTATTGGTTACAGGCAATACATTAGAGCGCACTTCAATTGTTACTGACTATCTTGATGCGCAGAGTATGCGTTATCAGCACATTGCCGTTTCCGGTGAACCTAATATCAAAATGGTTGAAGAGGCGGCTATTTCTGCTCGTCGATTTAAGCCAGATATGGTTGTCGCCATGGGGGGCGGTAGCGCCATCGATATGGGCAAAGCGTTGGCTGCGGTTTTACCTAATCAAGGCAATTTATATGACTATGTTGAAGTGGTCGGGCGTAATGTTCCTCTTAAAACCAAACCACTTCCGTTTATCGCAATTCCAACCACAGCGAGTACCGGCGCCGAGGTCACTAAAAACGCGGTGCTGAAATCAGGCCAAGACCAAGTAAAAATCAGCCTGAGAAGCCCAGACATGCTGGCCGACGTTGCGATTGTCGACCCAACCCTAACTCATGGAACCAATCTATATCTATCGGGGCGAGGTGCGATGGATGCCTTTACTCATCTAATGGAAGCCTACGTGTGTGGTGAACCGAATCCGTTAACCGATATGATTTGTGAAGAAGGGCTGCGTAAGTTGAGTGGTTCTGTGGTTAAAGCGTGTGTTTATGATGAGCCTCAAGCGCGTTCTGATCTTGCTTTCGCTTCTATGCTCGGTGGTATGGCGATAACTAATGCCAAGCTTGGCGCAGCCCATGGTTTAGCCTCCGCACTAGGAGGTAAGATTTCTGCGCCTCATAGTGTGATTACCGCGCGTTTAGCGCCGTTTGTGATGTTGGAGAACATAGCCGTTGCAAAAGAGCAGCAAAGAAGCGACATCCTAGCGCGTTATCAGCGAATCGCTCAGATAGTAACAGGTAACGTAGAAGCAATAGAAGAGGAGGCAATTTCTTGGTTATCGGAAGTGCTTGATACGCTTAAGTTACCCAACTTGTTGGAATTTGGTGTCTGTGAAGCCCAGTTTGATGAGGTGTCTGCCGACGCGCTCAAATCAGTGGCGATTAAAGGAAACCCTTTGCCGCTTAACCAAGAGAGGCTCGTGCATATTTTGAAGCAAGTATGCGAGAAGTGCAGTTGTAGAGAAGGGCATCATGAGGGAGCTTCAATGAATCAAATTGGGCAAGAGCCAGCTGTCGAGTCGAGCTTTACCATTATCAATTCTTATGCGTCCGAAAACAGCGTGGTTGAGAAGGGCAATAGTTGGACTATCTAACGGTCTTAAACTTGTTCGTTGTATAAGTCATTTTATACAGACAAATAAAAACGGAGCTCTAGGCTCCGTTTTTTTAATTCAACTTGTTCTCTGGTCATCTGTTTTCAGTTCATGACTAAGCAGATTAGAACTGAGAGTACTTCTCGTAACGTGAATCACGAAGTGACTCTTTGACGCGCTTTAGGTTCTCTCTGAAACCAGAACCACGACGTAGCGTAAAGCCTGTCGCTAGCACATCGATAACCGTCATCTGAACAACGCGACTTGCCATTGGCATGTAAACGTCAGTGTCTTCTGGAACATCCAGAGAAATAGACAACGAGCTCGCTTTATCCAGTGGAGAATCTTTTGCTGTGATAGCAATAACTGTCGCACCGTTTTCACGCGCTAAGTTTGCAATCTCAACTTGGCTTTTAGTGCGGCCAGTATGAGAGATAAGAACAATAACGTCGTTATCACTGCAGTTAATGCAGCTCATTCGTTGCATCACGATGTCTTCGAAACATGTGATTGGGATATTAAAACGAATAAACTTGTTTTGAGCATCTTTGGCGACAGCAGAAGAGGCACCCAGTCCGAAGAACGAAATGCGTTTTGCTTGAGTCAGCAAGTCAACAGCACGGTTTACTTGCATCGCGTCTAGACTGTTTTTAGCAACGTCTAGACAAGCCATAGTTGATTCGAAAATCTTATGCGTATAAGCATCTGGACCATCATCTTCTTCAACATTACGGTTCACGTAAGGTGTACCGTTTGCCAAGCTTTGAGCTAGGTGAAGTTTGAAGTCAGGGAAGCCCTTTGTGTCTAATCGACGACAGAAGCGGTTAACTGTAGGCTCACTCACGTCAGCCATTTTAGCTAAGGTAGCAATGCTAGAATGAATTGCAGTTTGAGGGGAAGCCATAATTACTTCGGCTACCTTGCGCTCAGACTTGCTGAAATTTTCCAGGTTTTTTTGTATTTTTTCTAATGTATTCATAGTGTTCACAAGGGTATAGAGAACAACTTGCTAGTTAATATCTTTTACCAGGGGGTATGGCTGAAGCAAATATCAGTAAACACAAAGCCGATGTATATTCGGTTTCGTAAATACTGCTGCGTCAAATAGATATCAAGCTAACTAGCACCATAGAGTCAGTATAAACCCAACATACTATTTACTAATACAAAAACAGGGCATGAATGCTTAAGAATATGACAAACCTCAACAAAATTTTAGAAAACTACAGAATTGGAAGAGAGTTTGAGCAAAAAGAATGCAAAATGGGTATGAACTGACAGCTTAGTTACATCAAAAAGAAAGAAATTTTCAATTTGATGCAACTAAAATTGAATGACTATGCGTTGATTTGCGTAACCAGTTTGTTGATTTTGCCCATCAAGTTTGGTGCTAGTTTAGAGATCTCACGCTGTTCTTCAAGCACTGACGAAAGAATGTCATTGCCTGTTAGTGGGTTTGCTAATACCACGCGGAAAACGATGATTGGCTGATGTACCCATGCTTCAGGGTTTAAGCGTGTACGTGACACGAAAGACTTACCTGTTTCACGCTGCTTCTTCTGAATAAACTTAGTCAGCTCATTGAGCAACTCATTCAGTTCGACACGATGTTCAGGCTCAGCTTTAAGCAGTGCCGCTTTGACTGACTCAGGGACATAGCGATAAGTCAGTAGGCAAAGCTCAGGTTCTGAAACCAGCTCGAAGTCGCTCTGATCTTTAATTAGGTCGGCAAAGTAGCGCGCTTTGTTGATGCTTTGGTCGATCAGCAGTTCATAACCTGGGCGGCTAATGATGTGCATTGCGGCGTAAACCAGCATTGCCATACCTGAACGAGAACCTTCTAACGTATGGCTGCCTAAATCTTTTGAGCCTTTACGAAGAATGTATTGAGCATGATGTTCAATCGCAGTCATCGCATCTGGCTTCTTAAACAGAACCATACCCGCACCCATAGGGATATAAAGCTGTTTATGCGCATCAATCGTGACTGAATCCGCCAGTTCAATACCATCAAGTAGGTGACGATGATTGTTAGACATCAGAGTCGCACCGCCCCAAGCTGCATCAACGTGGAAATGACAATCGGATTCGGCACACACCTCAGCAATGTCTCTTAGCGGGTCGATATTACCGGTTTCGGTTGTACCAGCCACACCAATGACGGCGAAAGGTTTGATCTTGTTCTGCTTGAGCTGCTCGATCTTGAGTCTTAAATCATCAGTACAAATACGGTTGTCGTTATCTGTTTTAACAGACACTAGACCTTCTTGACCAATACCAAGGACATCCGCGGCTTTTTTCAGAGAGTAGTGGCCACGTTCAGAGACTAAGATGGCAAGGCCTTCGTAGTCGTAGTGCTTCATGGCTTTAAACAGGCCTTCTTTTTCTACACCTTTGAACGAACCTTGCGCTTTTAGTGCGTTGTTACGTGCAACCCAGAGCGCTGTAATGTTCGCGATGGTACCGCCAGAACAAAACGCACCTAAAGAGTGGTTTGCGCTGTGCATCCAACGAGAATAAAACTGGTCACTATCTTGATAAATAAGGCGATGTAACATGCCCAGAACTTGACGTTCTAGGGGAGTGAACGCTTTTGAGGTCTCGATTTTTACTAGATTCTGATTCAACGCAATCATGATTTTTGAAAGCGGCATCAGGAAGTACGGCAACGCAGAGGTCATGTGGCCAATAAAACTTGGCGAAGACGTGTGAACCGAATGAGACACAAGAGAATCGAGGAGATGCTCAGTATGTTCAGAAACAAACTCAGGCTGCTCTGGGATATGAGCATTTGAAAAATCTTTCTCAATTTCACGTAGCGGCTTTTCTTCAGCCACAATATGTTCACGTAAGAATTGATTCAGGTTTCGTGAAAGTTTGTCTTCAATTTGAGTGAGTGTTGAATCTGGGCCTTCAGGTACCGTGAAGATACGTAGAAGACTGTCGAAGCTAACATCTGCTGTTTTTTGTTCCGTAACCATAGCAAGCGAGTTATTTTTCTAATATTGACGCGAGCGGGACAATCTAAACGAAAACGGGAACAATGTCCCGTCTTAATTATGAAATCCAACTTCTCAAAAAAGCATATTAAATGCGGGGTTATTTACACTTAATCGCTTCAAGTTTACTGATCGACTGGTTGTAACGCTGCAGCGCTGAGTCGATTTGCTTAGGGTGACTAAGCAGCTCTGCAAAGGCAGAACGTAGTTCGTAGTTTTGAGCGTGAGGCGTTGATTGGCGGTCATCGAATGTTGTTTTCGCGATTTTACCAAGCTCATCATCACGTGTTGATAGCGTTTTAATGTCGTGTTGCTCAAGTTGCAACCAACCTTCTACAGGTTGCTCTGTTGCCACTTTGCTTGAGTCGTTTACTAAGTAGTAGTGAACCGCAGCACGGTTAAGCTCAAAGTGGTGCTTACGACCTTCTAGGAACCACTCACTCACTTCTGTTAGCTCTGGATATTGCTCAGAGGTTAATGCAGCAAGGTCGGCATACCAATTCAAAGAAGCGTCGATGTACGCATCATATTTTTTTGCTTGGCACTGGTTTGTCTCAGACATTGAATCTGCTGCAAAAGAGAAAGTAGAAGTTGAAGCTAGCAGTAATGCGACGCAAAGGCGTTTCATAGTGGTTCCTTTTGTAAGTTTATTCTTTTTATAACTTTGTCGTTACAGGTTACCGTGATCGTTATTTGTTGAGCAATGACACTTAGTGTCTTTTTATTTCGGTAACTGTATCGGTGTCTTAGGCATTGGTATTCGAGTTGCATTCTAATCTAAAACAAACGCTATTCCTGCGATCTAGTTAGCAAGAGATACAAAGAACAACATCAATATCGGAACAAGCAAGCTGAGGATAAAGCCACTGACGATAGCGATAGGCACACATCTAACGCCGCCTGTTGTTTGAATGACCGGTAAGGTGAAGTCCATCGCAGTCGCACCAGCATAACCAATGGAAGTGCATGGGTAGCTGCGAATTAGCACTGGAATCAGTACCAAGGCAACTAACTCTCTTAACAGCTCAAGCATGAAAGAAGCGCCACCATAGACAGGACCAAAGGCGTCACCCATTAAGATACCAGCCAGAGAGTACCAACCAAATCCAGAAGACATTGCCAAGGCTTTGAACAGAGGGATATCTAGGATGTAAGCCGCGATTACACCACCTAACATTGAGGTGATGATAATGGTGATTGCGATAACCATACCGTGCTTGTTGAGTAAGATCTGACGAAGTGTGAGTCCGCTATTACGCAGCTGAATGCCGATAAAGAATAGAAGAACAAACAGAATCCATTCGCTTGCGGTATCAACCCAATCAAGGCCAATAGGCAGCACTAAGCCAGCGATTAGCCCTGAACCTACCACTAAGATGAGTTTTGCAGATTCCATCGCCATAGAAGAGAGGGGAAGCTTCTTCTTGCTACTGTCGGTTTTGAGTGGCAATAACTTATCAATAGCGGGCAGTGCCATTAGGTTACATACGCTTAAGCAGACAAAGAAAGTGACGGTATATAGAAGGATTGTCTGCAGGTTACTGCCTAGGTTATCGAGGGCGGCTAAGCTTAGTCCCATTAACGCCAGAATCACGTAGATCAACCGCGATGTTGAGCGGTTGATAAATTCTAATGTCTGAGCGTTCGAAATTGCAAAAAGATACCCCACGACGAGTGGCGCAAATATAAAGATCATCCCTGTAAACATGCTTTCCCCATTGCATTTACTTCATATTACACTTACTTGTAATTTAACAGTGACTTAGAAGCCGCTAGTATTGATCACGTCGCTTAGCTTTGCATTAAAATCATGCTTGCTCAAGTTGCTTAATTTATAAAGCACCTCTGCACCTGTCACGTTAAGTTCAACTTCGTGATCATCGATGTTCTCATCCTTGTTTCTGAACATCAGCAGGTGGTTAGCGATTCGAGCGATATCTAAGTAAGAGACTTCACGCTGTTCGTGGTTATTGATGGTATTGCTGCACACATCAATAAAGTCGCTGTCGAAGCCCCAACGGTTAAGCACCAATTTACTGGTAGCAGAACATTGGCCTTGGAAGATTTGTAGAGCGATGTCGTGATCTAGGTAATTGCCATTTTCGAGGTAGAGGTGGTATTCGCTAACCAAACAGAACAAACCAATATCAGCCAGTAATCCAACAAGCAGCGATTTTTCATGCTCAAGGTAACGGTATTCAGTAGGGGAGAGCTCTTTGAAGCTGTTGGTAACAAGCACCATAGTAGCGCCCAGCTCTTTTGATACAGAAGCGCTCTGAACCAATACCTTATTACATTCTTTACTGAGGTTGACTGAGTGTTTGAGTTGCTCAATAGCCTGAGCCGTCACGATGTCACGTACTCTTAATATGCCAAGGCGCGACACCGCCGTCATAATATCAACACAAGTAATATTACGTCGGTTAAAGACGACAGAGTTAGCCACACGAATGACAATAGCAGCGAGGCCTGGGTCTTCGAGTAAGCACTCGGCAACGTCAGCAATCCCAGTTGATTCAAGGGTACAAAGCGATTGAATCTTCAGTACAACGTTAGGGATAGGAGGAAGTGTTATTTTTCCCGCTGAGATAGAATGTCCAACAAGTTGGGCAAACTCTGATTCTAGACCCTTTAAGAGAAGAGCCTTATTTTGAGGTAGCCAGAAAAACGATAAATGATTCATATAAAAAGTAAAAACAGGTCTGTCCTGCCATTTTACAAGCCACGATGCTGCGAGGCAATACTCACCCGTCTACATAACCTTTAATAATTTGAACCGGTGTATCACTAGGTGTCCAAATTCAAGCATGGTTTGATAGTTTACTGTGAAGTCAATCATGAAAAACCGGAATACTCAATTGATTGATGTGAACTAAGTCCAGACTTATTTTTCTTTTCGAAGTATGATTTATTTAAAGGTGAAAAACGAAACCATAATATTCACCTATAGAATAACAAAATAGATTTAAAATTTTCGCATAACAAGCTGCTTGTCTGGTGATCAACCTAATCGGGGTAATTTGATTAAGGATCAACGGATATGACCGAGACAGCATTTATTAATTACGTGAATCAATTTGGTGAGCATCAAAAACGTTCTATGTTCGGAGGTATTGGCCTCTTTCAAAATGACGCTATGTTCGCTTTATTGAGTGAAGGTTGTTTATTCATTAGAGGTGGAAAATCATTAGATAAAAAACTGACCGATCTTGATTGTGAAAAGTATCGTCATGTAAAGAAGCAGACAACAGCAACCGTAAACTATTACGACATTACGGATCTGTTTACCTGTGAACATCCTGAATTGGATAGTATTATTCGTACTTCAATCGATAATTCAATTCAGCAGCGTAGCTTCAAGAAGTCATCAGCTAGCCGTAGATTAAGAGATCTACCAAACATGCAGCTTACGTTAGAGCGCATGGTTAAAAAGGCGGGTGTGGATGATGTTTCAATGTTTATGCAGTTGGGCGCATCTGAAGTGTTTAATAAGGTTCGCGAAGCGTACGGAAACGATGTTGACCTAAAACTACTTTGGAAATTTGCGGGTGCAATTGATGGTATTCACTGGAAACTATTACAAGAGCCACGCAAGCAGCAATTACTAAAGAGCTGCCACTAAAGAAGTTTACCTTATATGCTTAAGATTACTGTTAATAAATAAAAACCGAGGAATGTCCTCGGTTTTTTTGTTTCTGTCTTAGCCGGATTTCTTAAAAGACTAAGTATCAAAAGGCTAAGTGCTCATAGATAGCTTATTTGCTAGGGCTTGAGCTTTAAGTATTAGTACTTGAAGCGAGCAGTGAACATAAGTTGGTCACCGTAGAAGTCGTTAATACGAGCTTCAGCACCTAAAGAGAAAAGCTCTGTAGAGTGGAAACGCGCGTAAACAGAACCTGTCCAATCATCGTTGTCATCGATAGAAACGTAACCACCTTTACCACCAACTTCTAGTTGTGGACCAAGCCATTGGCGAACACCAATGTTGATTTCCATACCGATATCAGTAGAGCTTGAGTTCTCAGGTTGAACGATACGAGCTAGCATTTCACCTGTTAGGTCTGCCCAGTTGTTTAATGGAGCGTGGAAACCAAGACCTACAGCTGAGTCGTAATCGCTTTCAAATTCTGAATCGATACGTGCTATAGCGTGAGCGTTCGGGTGAATGGACTTACTGAACGCACCACCAAATGTTACTGGGCTAGCACCGATACGTGCTTCAAAGTAATCATAGTTAAAGTTGCTCATTACCTGTGGTTGTTCATCAACAGCTAGTGCTTGACCAGAAGCCAATAGCATAGCGGTAGTAAGTAGAATTTTGCGCATAACGACCGTAAACCTATATTAGTGTTAATTCCTTTGGTTTGAGACAAATCGGCAAACCATAAACATTGAGACAGTTTAATCTAACTCACGGAAAAGTAATCCTTTAAAATGTAAAACCTTACTCATTTAGTTAAAAAACAAGCAAATTAAGGATCAGTATGTAACGGAGATCTCATGTTTAGGGCGAATGAGAAAAATAGACGAGCGAATTATCCAAAATTTGTATACATTCGGAAGGTTTTTATATCGGATGACGCTATTCTCAGTATCCATTAACCAATCAGTGCTATTCACCAAAACTGGTGCGTTTATCCGCCATTGAAGTCAGTATGCGCTCGGTATCTAAGATGGAAGTCCAGTTTAGCAATTGCTTGTCGTTGGCAATGACATAGTCAGTCAATTGTTGAGTAATCGTGTCTCTCAGTTGATCGCCTTGCCAAGGTTTTGAAATATAGAAATCAAGTGCAGCGTTGTTAATGGCCGTGACGGTATCTTCCAGCCCAGCTTGCCCTGTGAGCAGCAGCTTACGTGTTGGTTTCGTCGCGTCGTGTTGGTTGAGTTCGATCAGAAAATCGATGCCGGTCTTTTCTGGCATGATGTGGTCGCACAAGATTAACGCGAGCTTAATACCATCTTGTCCCATTTCTTTGATTACTTGCTTGGCTTCATCGACCGACTCTGCACCTTCAACCAGAAAGTTCTCTTCAAATATCGCCAAGTCCTGAAGGACACTATTGAGAACTTCAGGTTCATCATCGACACATAAAATTAGGTACTTATTCATGAGGTGCTCCTTCTTGTTTGAATGGAAGCCACACTTGCATGTTTGTATGGCTGCCTACCTCTGACTCCACCAAAATAAACCCTTGATGAGCCGAAACGATTTGTTGAGAAATGGATAACCCAATCCCTAAACCAAAGTTGCCTTCTTTTTTAGTCGTGAAATTTGGGTTGAAAATGGTGTTGATGTCTTCTTTGGCAATGCCGTGGCCAGTATCGGAGATTTGCACCACAAGAAACGCGTCGTCGCCTTTTGTCTGTTGAGAAGTGGTGATGGTCACTTTTCCTCGTTCAGATAGGGCATCGAGCGCATTGGAGATAAGGTTGGTCCACACTTGTTGCAGCGAGAGCGACTGGCACAATAAAGGCGGTAAGTCGGTATCGTAATGCTTTTCGAGTTGGTGGTGTTTAAGCCTGTTTTCGAAGATCACTAAGGTATCTTCAAGCCCTTCGTGGATATCTGTGTAGTGGCGAACTTCTTCATCTTCTCTAGCATAGCTTTTTAAGCTTTTGACCATATCGGCAATACGCTTGCTGCACACTTGAATTGAGCGGATAGAGTTTCCAACATAATGGTAATGCTCTAAGTCATTGAGCAGCTCTTTGCCTGCGACAGGGGACGCCTTTAATGTGTTTAGAACCGTAGAGTCTTGGCTTAGGTTTAGTCTCACGGCTTTTTTTGCTAAAGCACGGTCATTAATCGTCGACGTAAGATGCTTTACGAGCTGTCTTTCTTGGGCTGTTGATAGTGGCTTAGCTAACTTTGAATGTGCCAGTACGTCAGTCCCTTTATTGGACTCTGGAACGGATAGGTTTGCCAATATTTGGTCGAGATGGTCTGACAGAGTTTCGATGCTTCTTAATATGGCAGCAATCGGGTTATTCAGCTCATGTGCGACTCCCGCGACTAGCTGCCCGAGCATCGCCATTTTCTCTTTCTCGATCAGTTGTTGATGTGCAGACTCTAATGATTCTAGTGTCTGCTGCAGTTTGATCTTATTGGTGATGCTGCGTTGCAAACGTCGATTAAAATGACGGAGCAATAGATTGGTAAATAAAGGCAGCAGGGTATTGTTTGAATGCATCACCTGAGCAAAGCTATCTTTATCCAGTTTGATAACGCGAGTCTGCGTTAGGGTGATCGCCGTAGAAAACGAAGGCTCGCCTGTTACAAATGACATCCCGCCAACAATGTTCCCTTTGGAGTGACGTACCACTTCCCGCTGTTGCCCAAGTTCATCTTTCTTATAAAGAGCTGCTTCACCCTCAATGATCAGCCATAAAAAGCGATTGTCTTCGCCTTCCACAGTGAGTAGATGCTCGGGGGAATAGTCACGAATGGCCTTAGTTTTGTCATCTTTTGAAAACACATCTTGTAAGGCACTGACGACACGTTCTGCAAGGGCATTATCAGAAAGCTGGTGGTAGTCGTGAATGAAACCCGATTGGAAAGAGTGAATCTTTTGCTCAATGTGCGCTCTGAGTAAGCGTTGTTGATCCAATGCATCGCTGTAAGAGAGCAGGTTTTCTGAGTCGTATTGGATAACAAAAGAGGTCAGCTCTTTTTGCGCTGATTTGAACAGAACCTGATCTTGAACCGGTTTGGTTAAACAGTGGTTGAGCCTACCTTCATTCACAGCGGTTAAAATGGATTGAATGTCTGACGAAGCGCTGACTAATATCGTTCTTGCGGTATTACTATGGGGCAGCTGTTGAAGTTCAATCAGGAATTGCACGCCATTAAATTCAGAATGATGATGAGTGATCACCAAGGCAACGGTTTGGTTGTGATCATGAATATCTTCTAATGCGTGATGTGCGTCTTCTATGTTCTCGGCAGTATAAATATCGAATACAGAAGCCAACGGAGCCAGCTCCGAACGTATTCTTTCAATGCTAACCGGATTATTGTCCAAACAGATAACAGCGTATTGATTCACAGCTCAACCTTAATAGTAGCGACGTCTCTAGCCTAGCAAGAACCGCCGAATAAGGATGAGAGCTAGCCGTTAATTTATTGAGGCAATCGAAGTATCGAGCAATAGACTGATTTAACTCAATGTTTCTTGTTTGCTACTGATGGGGTAGACTAAAAAAAACAGACACGTGTAGAAAGAGAACTCATGGAACAGTTAAGAAAAATTGGTGCAATTGGCGGAGCAATCTCATTGGCACTATGTTGGCCTTTAGCGGTTGGCCAAATTGGACAAAATGCTATTACTGACGGTGTTGCAAAGCTTAACAATTCAAGCATTCAAGCTGAGATCGTGGAATACGATAGAGGTTACTTGTCTTCCAACGTAACCACTCGTTTAACTGTGACGGATGAAAACCTGAAAGAGCAACTTGCGATTGATGGGTTGCCGAGTGAGTTTGTCATAAATAGTGCGGTTAGCCATGGTTTGGTGAGTCTAAATGCACTGTCGACGTTTGAGAATACCGATATTCTGCCTTTAACTCTGACCACTAGTACTGAGCTAAACGGCAACACTGACTTTAACTTTGAGTTAAGCCAGTTCAATCACCAAGGTTCTGATGAGAATGGGACTTCGGTCTCGATCACTAAATCGAATCTTTCTGGCCATGCGACTGTTTTAGGCCAAGTTGATTACGAGCTTTCAATCCCTTCAGTTCAAATTGATTTTGAAACCGGTGAAGAGGTAACGCTGTCTAATCTGAAAGGTGTGGGTTCAGGCCAACAAGCGAAAGGCTACTGGTTAGGTACTCAGAATTTTACTATCGATAGCTTCTTGGTTTCAGATTCTGCAATGCAGCCTTTCATGACCATTGAAAATTCTAAGTACGATTTTGAATCACATCTAGATGAAGCAACTAAGCGTCTGCGCAGCAACCTCAAGCTGGATATCGCAAACATCGAGACCAGCGAAGGCCAGTTGAACAACCTAAACGTCGATTTTGAAATGTCGAAGTTGGATAGCGAGTCGTTTGAGAAAATCTTTGAGATTTACCAATCTAATCCTGTGATGACGCAAGAAGACGTTGCAGAGATCATTCCATTTATCGATATCCTGTTTGCTAAAGGTTTCGACCTTTCAATGAACAACATGTCGTTAGAGTTAGGTAAGGGACAGTTCGAATCTAAGTGGTTGGTGAGCGTGCCGGAAGGGACCGAAAACATCAGCAGCAACCCTTCGATGATCATGCCTGCATTAACGGGCAACGTTCACTCTAGCTTCTCAAATGAACTTGTTGAAGAGTATCCATTCATCCGTGAAGGTATCGATGAATTGCTTGTGATGGAAATGATCAAGGAAACAGACAGTGGTTATGAAATCAGCGCTGACTTAGAAAATGGAAACCTAGTGTTCGAAAATGGACAAGAAATTCCATTAATCGCTCTACTTATGCCGGTTTTGGTTCAATAAACAGAGCAGGCGTGAATACTGATAGGGTGATTTAGCAGGTTAAGCTTAAACATTTTATACGGTACAAAACAAAAGAGGTCTTAAGACCTCTTTTGTTGTTTTTATGTTGGGTAAAACATGGTATTACTTGCATAGTTATTATTTAGCAGGAGCAATCATCCCCATGGAACTTACATTAGATAACGTATTCAACTTCAGTGCTGGCCCAGCTGCACTGCCTAAACCGGTAATGAAACAAGCGCAAGCGGACTTTATTGATTGGAATGGTTTAGGGACTTCCGTGATGGAAATCAGCCATCGCAGCAAGGAATTTATTCAAGTTGCTGACGAGTCCGAACAGGACCTACGTGATCTTCTGAACATCCCAGACAACTACAAAGTTCTTTTCTGTCAGGGGGGCGCTCGTGCTCAATTCGCTGCTGTTCCTCTAAACCTTTTAGGTGATGCGACGAAAGCGACTTACATTGATGCGGGTTACTGGGCAGAAAGTGCAGTGACTGAAGCGAGCAAATATTGCGAAATCGATGTATTCAACGCGAAGACGTCAATTGATGGTAAAGCAGCGGTTGTTCCAGCTAAAGATTGGAAAATTGACCCGGAAGCTGCGTATGTACATTTCTGTCCGAATGAAACCATCGATGGTATTGAAATCAGCGAGCTTCCTCAAACGGATAAGCCAATCGTAGCGGATATGTCATCTAACATTCTGTCTCGTAAGATTGATGTGTCTCAGTACGGTGTTATCTACGCGGGCGCGCAAAAGAATATCGGCCCTGCGGGTATCTGCATTGCAATCGTACGTGATGATCTACTCGAACTCGCAAACGACGTGTTGCCGAGTATTCTGAACTACAAAGTACTTGCTGAAAAAGACTCAATGTTCAACACACCACCAACCTACGCTTGGTACCTATCAGGCCTTGTGTTCAAGTGGCTGAAAGCTCAAGGTGGCGTTGAAGCGATGGAGTTGGTGAACAAAGAGAAAGCAGCGCTGCTTTACGATGCAATCGATAGCTCAGCTTTCTACAAAAACGATGTTCACACTGCAAACCGTTCTAGAATGAACGTGCCGTTCCAACTGGCGAAACCTGAGTTAGATGGCAAGTTCCTAGAATTGGCTGATGCTGCAGGTCTGAAATCACTGAAAGGCCATAGAGCAGTAGGTGGAATGAGAGCTTCACTTTACAACGCAATGTCTCTGGAAGGCGTTCAAGCGCTGGTTAGCTTCATGAAAGATTTCGAAGAGAAATACGCTTAATCGATGATAGGGCTTTGACTGATAAATTGCTTATTTGATTTTTATTGTGTCGAATGCACCGAACGAGATAGATGCCGCTTTTGCGGCATTTTTTTTGTCGTTAATAATAAAGGGTATGGTATGTTGATTTATTGTAAGAACAGTCATCCAGAGATATGACGGATGTATCAGAATGAGCAGACCTTTCTCTTAAAGCGAGAGTATCAACTGTTATTTAGGCACTTTTTACTATATAACGTGTCGCCCAAAGCTAGGTCTCTAATCATGAGCAGTGAGCGATAAGCCGCATCGCCCGGTTTATTGATGGGCGATTAAAATCCAACGTCTAATTTTTACCACAAGGAACCAAGTGTGAGGTTATTGAGTCTATTTGCGATGCTATTTCCGGCCGTTGCTTGTTCGTCCACACTTGAAATATGGGCTGGTATTAATTATGAAACGGCCGATTATGTAAAAGAACATATCGAAGCGATGACTGATCATCGTGTAGAAATTCGTTCGTTTGACGTCAACAGTATTCGTTCTGAACTGCTTGTTGCTGATCCTAGAGACAATACCTTTCCCGACGCCATCTGGGTTCCTTCTGACTTCTTAGGTCTAACTGAATATATCGATTTAGCGACGCTTCCTGATGCTTGGGTCGATACCCAACGCTATGAGAAAAAAGCGCTCGATGCAGTGGTCATCAACGGTGAGCTTAAGGCGTTACCGGTTGGTATTGGAAACCAAGTCGTTCTGTATTCGAGCAAGCCTCAAGCGCAAGTCGTGACATGGGAGAGCCTAATTGAACGCTCTGCTCAGTCCGATCAAGTGAGCGTGCTTTTTCCCAATCCAAACATGTACTTCTATCTAGCTTTCTATCAGCTTTTTTCTGAAGACTTATTATCGTCGAAGAATGTTAATGGTGAAGGGTTAGTTGCTATCTTTGATTTCATCGACATGTTGCAGCAGAAAAAAGTCATCGAATCATCGTGCAGCGATATTTGCGCGAGGCAGAGGTTCATCAATGGGGAAGTCGAGTTTTTGATTGACGGTGATTGGGCGTTCAGCGAACTCGATGCCGCCTTTGGTCGAGATTTGTACATCAATTCGTTGCCGACCTATCGTGGTGAAAGTATGTCTTCATTTAGTGGCGCAAAGGTTTTTGCTGTCACGGAAAAAGGCATGCAAAACCCAGATAAGAAATTGGCTTTGAAAGAAGTCGTTCAATACCTGCAATCAAACAGTTTCACCTCTTTAGCTCACTCGAGTGCCATGGTTTCGCCGTTTTATGAGGTTAATCAACGCCGTGTTGAGGAAGGTAACCAGACACTTTCAAATATGTACGATGAGTTTCAAGCATCGCAAATGATGTCGAGTGACTACAAGATGGCGATCGTTTGGGAGGCATCGGCTCGGGCGTATCAGCGTTACAAGTCAGGGATGCCAAAGAGTGAACTGCATAAATTTTACAATGATTTTGTTCAATATTACTCGGCGAATATGAGGGTAAGAGATTGAAGCTATCATTAAAATACACCATGGGCTTGGTGTTGCTGGCTTGCTCAATGCTTCCTGTTTACCTAGCGGGACAGTTGATTCTCAATAAACAAAACCAAAGTTCTTTAGAGCAAAAAGAAACCAAGCTGGACAACTCTACGACCGGTATTCGTCAAACCGTACAAGAGCAAATTAAGCTGACGGCGAGCCTAACTCAATGGTATTCGCATGACCGATCATTGATTAAAGCGGGTGGTAATATCTTTTTCTCGAGTGTTATTTGGGACAAGATGGATAGCTTCAATGCGCTAGCGGAGAGTGTGTCCGCGACTTATATTCTGGACCAAAACTGGAAGCCCATTTATGACAGCAAAGGCAGCTTGTACCATTTTGAGCAGAGCCAGTTATTAGAAAGCTTGAAGCGTCCTCAATCGGTTTATGGGCAAGGGAAATTGTTCCACACCGAGTTTACCGAAACTGAAGTGGCGGATAATGCCGCTACAGGTATCGTTTTTGTCGCGCCGATTTTACCTTATCGTTTGATAGAAGGTTCTACATACACGCCGCAGGGTTATCTTGTGGTTCTTATGGGGTATGACAGACTTAAGACTAAAGTGACGCCTTTCCTTTATCAAAATGAGTCGGTTGAGTTTAACTATATTGATTCAACGGATGCTCAATCTTCTGAACAAAGTGCGAACATTATCTCTATCGACAGCACATTCTTTACCGACAAATTGGTACTGAACGTCAAACATCATATTTCCGACAGTGAGCGTTTATTAGAGATGCAACAAGCTCAGGTGGTCTTTGTCAGAATATTGGTGGCGACGCTTGCCATCTCGATTGTGTTTGCTCTGTTCCTAAGCCGCTGGTTCTCAGGGCAGTTAAACTTGTTGGCTGAATCTGTTACGTCGTATTCGCATAACCAGTCACCGACTCATAGTGTGGATGAACATCGTTTTACAGAGTTCGTCACGCTGAGTCGTTTATTGGAAACCTTGTGGGGTCGCATACAATACCAAGTCCGTGAGCTTACCGAAAGTAACGATAAACTCGAAAGATTTAATGTTCAGCTAGAGGACTTAGTCGAAGAGAAAACCAGCAAGTTAACTAATTCGCTCGCGCGTGAAGAATCCCAGAAGCATCGTATTTTGAAGATCGTTCAGTTTGCATCATCAAGACACGCGGCTGAATATCGGTTGATTCCTCAAATGGTCGATCAAGAGTTAAAGACATTACTTGTTCAACATTCGATTCAGTTTCATTTTAACCGGACTGGCGAGGCTGACCTGATACTCTGTGACTCACAGGGGACGGCGATCGGGTATTTTTGTTCAAGTTCATTTGATGTCCTCAGTGAAGAAGATCTTCTGATTTTTGACATGTACCAAAAACAGTTAGCTGGTTGGCTAGAGCTCGAAAATATTACACGGATTAACATGCCGACTGGCTGTTTGAATCGTAAAGCTTTTAATGAAGATCTCGAATTCAGTAAACGCAGCATTAACGACAATCAAAATCAGATTTCTTTGATCATTATTGATATCAATGGCTTGAAAACGACCAATGATGTTCATGGGCATGAGATCGGGGATGAGCTGATACAGCGCTGCGTAGACGTAATCAGCCACGAATTGACACCTGCCAGTAATCTATACCGTTTGGGTGGAGATGAATTTGCGGTGCTTACCTTAACGTCTGGTGAGTCGAGTTCGCTCAATGTCGCAAAGATGACTGAGCAGTTGTACATTGCTCAGGAGCAACAGGCAATCGAGACTAAAGCGGGTATCTCTATTCCTGTCAGATTCTCGATTGGTGCAGCCTCTAGTGATTCAACAGACGTTGAGCAATTGTTCTCAGTCGCTGATGAGAATATGTATCAGCAAAAGCGTCTTTATTACCAAACGTTGTCTGTGGTTGGGAAGTAATAATGCCAATCGCGCTGACAAATAGCGATCACGATTTTCGACGCCCATTAGAGCGGAACTGCTGGGGTGTGACGTTATAATATGTTTAAACGCTTATGGGAAATGCGCTTAGTCGGGCCAACCGTTGCTTAAACACAGACGATAAAAATGAAAAAGCCGACCAATGGAAGTTGATGGGCTTTGTGTTTGTATTTAGCTTACGTAACTCAGCTAGAGCCAGAAACTCTTCAGAGGCATCTCAGAGTCAAAGTGATGAGCAATTTGCGCTTGGAGTAGCTCAGCGGTCGCAATAGCGTCAGTTAATGCATGATGCGGCGTGTAGTCGGGCAGATGGTATCGACGACGACTCTGACCCAGTCTCACTGAAGCTGGCTTCTTACCTTTCAGCTTGTTCCACAAGCCGCCAGCCAGTTTATTTTGGATCTGAGATTCAATCTCCAGCGTGTCGAGGACTGGGAACTCAATGCCTTCACCGAGTCGCACTTTCAATGCATTGTCCAAAAAGTCACGTTCGATACGACGATAGTGAACCACAGGGATATGTCCCGCCATTGATTCTAAGATCTCGCCCAACACTTCGCTAAGGTCTGGCGCATCAATGATGTCATTGTGAGTGATGCCATGAATCACGACAGACTCTTCTTCAAGTTTCTGTTTTGGTCTTAGAGTCCAGTGTTTGGCTTGTCGCAAGTAGATGCGATTGAGCGTAAATGGCACTAAACCAATGGTAATGATGCCGTCTTTGTTTGGGTTTAACCCCGTTGTCTCAAAGTCGACAGCCAAAAACATCACTTCTGAAAGTGGCGTATCAGGCGCAGGAAGAGGCTGGCTATAAAAGTGCTTTAAGCGCTCGTCTCTCGCTCGTTCAAGCTTCTGAGCAAACTTAAATGGCCAATCGACCGCAGGTGATCTGAATAGTTTGTTCATAGGCCCTACTTAAACTTGTTGCTGGCTTGATAACGGAACTTAAGGAAGTTTTGCGCATTACTTAATATTTGGAATGCATCCTTTAGGTTACGTCGTTCGAAGTCAGACAGGTTCTCTGGCTCGATGTTGTTATCAGGCTCGATGTTGTTGTCGACATCGTGTGCTTGGTGGCGAATACGAACCAGAGAGATAAACTCCATCGCATCTTTCAAATCTTGAGCTCGGCCTTTTGGCAGAATACCGGCGTCAATAATGTCATCTAAGCGTTCGAACGAGTTCTTAGAGCGAGACGCTACCGCGAGCGAGTGAACACGAATCAAATCGGCGAGTGGCGCAGTACCACGACGCTTAAGGTTGATAGAGTTGTTGTGAC
Source organism: Vibrio sp. 10N.261.54.A5 (assembly GCF_041471145.1). Classification (NCBI taxonomy): domain Bacteria; kingdom Pseudomonadati; phylum Pseudomonadota; class Gammaproteobacteria; order Vibrionales; family Vibrionaceae; genus Vibrio; species Vibrio sp. 10N.261.54.A5. The sequence goes on from NZ_JBFRNU010000060.1 coordinate 37,725, forward strand.
GGCCATCTTTCTCCATCACGAAATCTTTGAAGAAGCCGAGCGGAGGTGTACGGTTGAGTGCGTTACGTGCAAGACACGCCAAGAAGCGATTGTTCTTACGTGCGCGTCGAACAATAAAGCTGTTCAATTGCTCGGCCCATTTCAGACGACCATAAACGCCATCTAAGTCGAAGAAGATTGAAGCATTTAACAGTGCTTTCGGGTTTGGATCATCAATCCAATCGGCAAAGCACTCTTCCCATTGTCGACGAGTCATACGCCACGTTGGGTTAGTCGCCATGATATCGCCAGTACAATACACATAGCCACACTGATCTAAGCCATCACAAATAAAGGTCGACAGCTCCTCAAAGTATTTACCGTGCTTTTTCTCGTCGTAGGTATCATCAAGAATGATTGCGTTATCTTGGTCGGTAACCAGCAGCTGCTCATCACGCCCCATAGAGCCCAGTGCGAGGAAACAGTAAGGAATAGGCGACTTGCCCAATTTCTCTTCGCCCAGTTCGATAATTCGCTGCTTAAAGCTACGACCAATTACCGACATTGCAGTACCCACCATGTGGGCGTTGGCATCTTCGTTAACTAAGCGCACAAAGCTGTCTTTTACTTGCTCGGAAAGCACCTTCAGATCTTCGATACTTTGTTGCTGGAAGATACTACTTACCAATAACAGCGAGTTTTGAGACTCATAACGAACAATATCGGTCGCTTCGATAATACCAATCGGCTTCTTATCTTTAAGCACTGGTAAATGATGCACGTTATAGCGAAGCATGGTCATCATAGCTTCGTATACGTAAGCATTGTGATCGAGAGAGATAACCTCAGGTGTCATTACGCTAGAGACTTCATCCGATGGGTCAAGCCCTTCAGCTAAAACGCGAGTACATAAATCTCGGTCGGTGATGATGCCAATCACGGGTGTTGAGTCATCTTCATCATCTTCAACGATTTCTGGATCAATGATCAGCAGGGAAGAGACATTGTCTTCGGCCATCATAGTCGCGGCTTGTTGTATCGTACGAGTCTTCTCGATCATCGGCGCTTCGCTAGTCAGTAGCGTTTTTACCTTGGATGTCGTTAAGTCGTTAGCGTCGTTGCTGTCTGAGTTGGCTTGGCGCAGTCGCGCGTTGTCTTCTACTTCTACGAAATCTGCAAAGGAGTCGTAGTTGTCGTAGAGCTCTTGGAAAATTGGCTCAGGAATGCAGTAGAGAAGAGTATCTTCGGTCGCTTTTACTGGGAAACGAACCTTGTTGTTGGTCAGTAGACCCATTTGCCCGAACAAGTGGCCTTCATCAAGGCGGTTATAGAGTTCGCCTTTACGACGGTAGACTTCGACTTCGCCACTTCGAACGATGTATAAGTCATGAATTTGATCACCAAAGTGAATGATAGGGGTATCTTGGCGGTAATAAGAAATTTCCACGCTACTGGTCACTTTCGCCAACATCTCCTCAGGGAGTTCTGTGAAAGGGGGGTATTGTGCCAGAAAGTTTTGAATCTCTAATAACTCAGCATCCATAATGATCATCCATTGGTTTGTATGATTTCATGGTACAACATTTGATAATATTTTGCCGTCACAAATCAATCTGTGAGCTAAAACCTTTTTAAAGTCTTATGGATAGACTAACCTTTCAATTAATGGAGTGACAGTTTAAGGATGATAGGAATGTCGAAGTGGAAGCTTAGTTTTGTATCTGCGGTTTTTATGTTTTCTCCAAGTTTGTGGGCGGACACTAACGCGGTGGATATTTTAGATTACGACCATATTTATGCCACGGCGCATTCGGGCAGTTTAAATGAAGATGCAGGCAGTAATAATAACGCCTCGTCGTATGGATTAGGCGTCAGTTACGCGATGACGGATGATTGGTTGTTGCTGGGAGACTACAGCGCACGCTTTATTCACCCTGATGACACCACAACTCGAATTGATACGCTGATGCCAGGTGTTGGTTACCGTTACAGCATTAAGAAAGATTTAGATATAGTGGCTTACTACCTGCTTGGTATCACAAAAGGTAAGGTTGAAGATAATGACACCAACCGAACTGAATCTTCAGACACTGAGTTCATCCAAGGGGTAAAAGCTGAGCTTAACTATGGCTTTGCGAAACGTTGGATAGCTAACGGGAGTGTGCAAGTGAATCGAAGTGACCTGTTTGATGAAGAGGTCTATCACTTAGGTTTACGTTATCTAGTGACCAATAAGTTTGCGATTGGTGGGTCATATCAACATCGAGATGGTGACGGTAAAATTCGTAGCGAGCGTACTCACGAGCTAGGAGTGGAATTTTTCCTAGAGTATTAGCCAGTAACGAAAAGGCTAAGTGCACTAATAGCTCTTATATACAAAGAGACAGACACAAAAAAGCCAGCTTAATTGCTGGCTTTTACACATCTATTGGTCTGCAAATACAGGTTTCGCTTTTCGATTAAAGAACCGCAGCGATACCTTTACATAGAGGACCCATGTTTGACTTAGTCATACCAGCAACACTGATACGGCCAGAACCAACAATGTAGATTGCGAATTCGTCTTTTAGGCGAGTTACTTGCTCTTTGCTTAGACCTGAGAACGAGAACATGCCATTTTGACGTTCGATGAACGTGAAGTCTGCATCAACACCTTCAGATTTCAGTGTCGTTACGAATAGTTCACGCATCTCTTGGATACGGTCACGCATTTCTGCCACTTCTGCTTCCCATTCAGCACGTAGATCAGCATCACCAAGGATGTGAGTAACGACAGCACTGCCGTGGGCTGGTGGGTTAGAGTAGATAGAGCGGATAATGCTCTTAACTTGAGAGAATGCTGTCGTTGCTACGTCTGCTGATTCAGCAACCAGAGTGAATGCACCAACACGCTCGTTGTACAAGCCGAAGTTCTTAGAGAACGAGCTAGCAACAAGGATCTCTTTGTTGTATTGAGCAAAAATACGTAGGCCAGCAGCATCTTCTTCAACGCCTTTTGCAAAACCTTGGTAAGCAAAATCGAATAGAGGCAGCAGTTTCTTCTCAGCAACCAATTTAGCCAGTACTTCCCACTCTTCAGTTGTTGGGTCGATACCTGTTGGGTTGTGACAGCAGCCGTGAAGAAGAACGATATCGCCTTCAGAAGCTTTCTCTAGGTCAGCAACCATGCCAGCGAAGTCTTTGTCTTTAGTTTCAGCGTTGTAGTAGCTGTATTGAGCAGTTTCGATCCCCGCAGCTGCGAAAACGCCGTTGTGGTTAGCCCAAGTTGGGTTACTGATCCAGATTTTCACTTCGCCCAGTTGGCGCTTGATGAATTCACCCGCTACGCGAAGTGCACCTGTACCACCTGGAGCTTGTGCTGTTTTAGCGCGTTGAGATGCAACGATCTCTGCGTCTGAACCGAAAAGAAGTTTCTGAACTGCTAGACCGTATTCAGCTGTACCTTCAATCGTTAGGTAAGATTTGGTTTTTTCGTTTTCAAGAAGTGCAGCTTCTGCTTTCTTTACTGTTTTAAGTACTGGTGTTTGACCATCTTCATTTTTGTAGATGCCAACGCCAAGGTTGATTTTCTCTGCACGAGAGTCTTTTTTAAACTCTTCAGTAAGGCCGAGGATAGGATCGGCGGGAGCAGCTAACACTTTTTCAAACATAATCTTCATCCATGTCAATTGAGAGGGGATAGTATCTATGGGTAGTTATACCTGTATGGAATTTTTAAGACAATACGAAGTGAACAGAAAGACCAAAAAAAATCTATTTCAATCAGATTTATTGACTAAAGAGGATATTTGATAACAAAACACCCTACGGATTAACCTATAGGGTGCAAGAAGTTAGTGGATTTTGAATAGATTACGCTGGTTGAGCAATAAAGCTTTCGCGCTCGAGTTCACTCGCTACATTTTTGCCATCTTTGTAGGTCGCAGCAATTGAAACAAACGCTTGTTCGACGACCAGAAAAGCTTGGACAACTTGCGGATCAAAATGCGTCCCATTGCCCTCTAAGATGATCTGTTTAGCTTGTTCATGAGTAAAGGCTGGCTTGTAGACTCGCTTCGAGATGAGCGCATCATAAACATCAGCTAATGCCATTAAACGGCCAGATAACGGGATATCTTCACCAGACAACTGATTAGGATAACCACTGCCATTCCATTTCTCGTGGTGAGTCAGAGATATCTCCTTTGCGACTCTTAAGAAAGAGCTACTTCCCAACTGCTTTTCTGCAATAGATAACGCTTCAGCCCCAATCGCGGGGTGACCTTTCATTATCTCAAACTCTTCGTCCGTCAATTTGCCCGGCTTCAATAACACACTATCAGGAACACCTACTTTGCCCACGTCGTGCAAAGGCGCAGATTTGTAGAGCAACTCGATGTAGTTTGGTGTTAACAAGCTTGAGTGGGTTTCTGATTTGCTGAGCTCTTGTGCGAGCACCTTGACGTACTCTTGAGTTCTTAGGATATGTGCGCCCGTTTCATTGTCTCGAGATTCAGCCAATGCCGATAAGCTCACAATGGCCACGTCACGTGTGGTTTTGACTTCGTTTTGCGCGGTTTCAAGGCTATCAAGCATGGTATTGGTCATAGATGCCATTGAGCCAAGCTCGTTGTAGCCGAAAATAGGTAAGCGAACGCCTTGCTCGCCATTGGTGACTTTGTTTAATGCGTGCTCTTGGCTTAGGAGAATACGCTTAATTAGCTTGCTCCAAAGCGTCATGATGGTTATCGCGTAGCCACCCAGTACCACAGCCAAATAAATAAACTCTTTGATCACGCTGATCTTGCCGGTGCCATCCAATAAGCGGTCAGGGTTATGTTCTAACCAGAAGATGTCTTTGACAGCAATCATCGTCAACATAGTCGTCAGTGTTACCAGAAGCACGATAACCAAGCCTATCATCTGCTTGACCAGTGAACTTCTTTCACCAACCAGTTGGAAGTCGAATTGTCCAGTCGTCTCCATTTTATCCATTTGGCTGAGCTTGGCATTCAATTGAAGAATGGTTCCGGTAAAGAAGCCGAATAGACTCATGCCAAACAGCACCTTCAAATTACTATCTATGGTGAATTCATAGCTTAAGTTGTAGTAGAGCGCGAAAGGCACACTTGCAGCAAAAAATAGCAGGGTATCGAGTTGCGCGAATCGGCCTTGCTTGACCAAGGTATGTTGCGCCAATGGGTAACGACGTGCGAGCCATAATAAGATAAACACAATACTGACTTGTGTGAAAATCTCTAACGTCGTTAAGCTATCGAGCATAGGGCACACCCGACTGCCATAGGTGCCAAACAGCACGCCAGCAATGACGTATAACTTAGTCGTTAGCGATTGATTGTAATTTGAAGTATCCATCGGTAAGCCTTTGTTCTCATTCTTATTAGATTTACGCATTCATTGATTCACGACTTTAGAATTTCGAATGATTAGTATAACTGACGTGAATAAGGCCGGAAATTCTATCGATAGCTTTCGTGGATTGATACAAGAAACTGGTTTGTGTTAGAGATTTGTTAGCTAGGTGGGGGTTATTGCAGCATTTTTATGAAGATACTTGAATAGCCCCGGTCGAGGGTCGAGGCTATTCAGTCTGTGTATTGGGTTAGAATCGCGCGTGATTGAGTTCGCTATCTACTTTACCCCGTTACTTTTTGAGATTGATTTCAGCTTCGATTGAGCCGGTTTCAATCTCAGGGTGAGACGCTAGTTTGTCTGCAGCCCATTGGTTGATGTGTTTCAGAATAGCAGACACCGCGTGTTTTTCCGTTGGTGCTTGGTCTTGTTCGACATCGATCTTTTGCTTTGGATGTGAGCCTGTCGCATCTTCAGCAATATGGAGCCAATCTGGGTGCCAGTAATATGGCTGACCGCTCGGTGTTGTCCAACTGTGAACACCGTTTGACTCTCCTTTATAACTTAATTGGTCTGCTTCTATTTTTTTCATTGTTATCTCGCATGTTTTTGGGTTACATCAAATTATTGAGGTAGAAAGCCAACTTAGCTCCTACCTTGGGTACAAACTTAGCAAAGCTTACAAAGTTATCTGTGAATTAATTCACACTATTGTGGAAATTAGGTGCGATCATATGGATAGCAGCAATAGTTGTTGGCGTAAGTGATAAAATCACCGGCTCACAGAATTTCTCTAGGTAGTACAATTAGATGGCGCGTTATGAAGAGCTTGCAAAGGATATTCGAACTCAGATAGCCAACAATACGTGGCGATCCGGAGAGAAGATCCCTTCGGTACGCATGAGTTGTCGAAATTACAACGTCAGCAACAGTACTGTCTTACAAGCCTACCAGTTGCTAGAAAGCGAAGGGAGGATCATCGCTAAACCTCAGTCGGGCTACTTTGTAGCGCCAAGGTTGGACGGCGTTGATTACGCACAGCCACTCGTTAGTGAAAAGAAAGCCATTAATGACCGCTTATTTGATTTCTTGAAGTCGAGTTCAGCCGAAGGTGTGATTCCTTTCGGCTCTGCATTCCCAGATCCCGACCTTTTCCCGTTACCTACCTTGACTCGAAACCTTGCCAGCGCGGGTAGGAAGATGACTGGCGCGAGTGTGATAAATAATTTACCACCGGGCAGTGAGTCCTTGAGAAGGCAAATCGCACAGCGTTATCTGCAGCAAGGGATCACGGTTAATCATCAAGACATCGTGATTACGTCGGGTGCTATGGAAGCGCTCAACTTGAGCCTGCAAACGGTCACCAAGTCGGGTGATAACGTCGTGATTGAGTCTCCCGCATTCTATGGTGCTCTGCAGGCTGTCGAGAGGCTCGGGCTTAACCCTATCGAAGTGGACGTTTGCCCAATCAATGGGTTGAATATAGAGCAGTTTGAAAACGCGCTACAAAACCAAGATGTTAAAGCGTGTTGGCTGATGACGACTTTTCAAAACCCAACGGGAACCAGTTTGTCGGAACAGGCAAAGCGCCGTGTGGTAGAGATTGCAGAACAGCATGGAACCTACATTATTGAAGATGACGTGTATGGCGATCTTTATTACGAAGGGCATAAGCCGAAGCCACTAAAGGCCTTCGATAAGACCGATTCCGTCTTGCTTTGTGGGTCGTATTCAAAAAGTTTGTGTCCTGGTTATCGAGTAGGGTGGGTTGTGAACACGCGTTTTAACGACGCGATTCAAAAGTTACAGCTTCTTTCTACGTTATCGAGTAGCGCTCCTGTTCAACTTGGTGTCGCTCATTTCTTAACGCATGAAAGCTACGACAATCACCTTCGTAAACTGCGTAAAAACCTTGTCGTCAGGAAAGAGCGATTTATCGATGTCATTAAGCAGTACTTTCCGCATTCAATAGAGATTGAAGAGCCGGCTGGTGGTTACTTGATATGGATTCGCTTTTCTGAAAAATTCGACAGCCAACAGTTTCATCAACTGGCTATCGAACAAGGTATTAGCGTTGCATCTGGCGATCTGTTTAGTGAGCATGGCAGAGTGGATAACGCGATACGATTGAACTTCTCTTATGAACTGACAGAAGAGAAAGAACAGGCGCTCATCTGGCTTGGCAAACTGGCACATCAACTTACGCACTCGTAAAACCTTAAGTCCCTCATAAAAAAGACAATCATTCCAACTGTACGGGTTGTTTGTGGGGTAACTGTACGCCTAATTGACCAAAGAGTTGTGATTCAATAACGGTAGACCAAATATTGGAGATACCGTTATGTTGAAAATGACTATGGGAAATGAAGTTAAGCTGATTATTGTCGCTATTGTGTGTGCGCTTCTGCTTATTCTCGGCCACGTACTGCTGGCAAAAGCATTCGCTGATATGGCGTGGGCGGAATACACCACTGCCGCGATCCCATTCGTTATGATGGCAATTTGCGGTCTTGCAATAAAATACGCTATCGACCAAGATGTGGATTAGCTTTTGAAATAATGAGTCTCAGATAGTGGCACGCAGAAGCATCTGGACTCGTTTTATTCCGAACATAAAAAAACCTCCGCAAGTGCGGAGGTTTTTGTTTGTTCTTAACTTTTAATATCGAATAGGTTTCGAATTAGAAGTTTGCAGAGCGTGGTGTACGTGGGAATGGAATCACGTCACGAACGTTACCCATACCTGTTACGTAAGATACTAGACGCTCGAAACCAAGACCGAAACCAGCGTGTGGCACTGTACCGTATTTACGTAGGTCGCGGTACCAGCTCATGTGCTCAGGGTCGATACCCATAGCAATCATACGCTCGTCTAGAATGTCTAGACGCTCTTCACGTTGTGCACCACCGATGATTTCACCGATGCCTGGTGCAAGTACGTCCATTGCTGCAACTGTTTTGCCGTCGTCGTTTAAGCGCATGTAGAAAGCTTTGATGTCTTTCGGGTAGTTCTTAACAATAACAGGTGCTTTGAAGTGCTCTTCAGCTAGGTAACGCTCATGCTCAGAAGACATGTCGATGCCCCACTCAACGTCAAACTCAAATTTCTTACCAGAGTCTAGTAGGATTTGGATTGCGTCAGTGTAGTCAACTTGTGCGAAATCAGCGTCTACGAATTGCTCTAGACGAGTAATTGCTTGCTTGTCGATGCGAGAAGCGAAGAACTCAAGGTCGTCGCGGCGCTCTTCAAGAACAGCAGCGAAAACGTACTTAAGCATGTCTTCAGCCAGTTTCGCTACATCGTTAAGGTCTGCAAACGCAACTTCAGGCTCAACCATCCAGAACTCAGCTAGGTGGCGGCTTGTGTTTGAGTTTTCAGCACGGAACGTAGGACCGAACGTGTAAACCTTGCTTAGTGCACAAGCATAAGCTTCAGCATTAAGTTGGCCAGATACTGTTAGGAACGTCTCTTTACCGAAAAAATCTTCGTTGAAGTCTACGTCGCCTTTTTCAGTGCGTGGTAGGTTTTCCATGTCTAGCGTAGAAACACGGAACATTTCACCAGCGCCTTCTGCATCAGATGCAGTAATAAGCGGAGCAGAAGTCCAGAAGAAACCTTGCTCGTGGTAGAAACGGTGAATCGCTTGAGATAGACAGTTACGTACACGTGCTACTGCGCCAATCACGTTTGTACGTGGACGTAGGTGAGCAACTTCACGAAGGTACTCGATAGAGTGACGCGTCTTAGCCATTGGGTAAGTGTCAGCGTCTTCAACCCAGCCTACAACTTTAACGTCAGTTGCTGCTAGTTCGAAGTCTTGACCTTTCGCCGGAGACTCAACAATCTTACCCGTTACTTCAACAGAGCAGCCAGTTGTTAGCTTTAATACTTCGTTTTCGTAATTATTAAGATTATTAGGAACCACGGCCTGAATCGGGTCGAAACAAGAGCCGTCATAAATGGCAAGGAAAGAGATTCCAGCTTTGGAATCACGACGTGAACGGATCCAGCCGCGAACAGTTACTTCACTGTCTACCGCTAGCTTGCCGCCAAGTACGTCTGTTACAGGCGCGTAAGTCATGTTGATTTCATTCTCCATTGAGGGACAAATTCAACTCAAAGTCTCTGGCATTGCTGCAAATAAAAATACATTTGCACAATAATTAGCCGAAACATTAAGTTGTATAAACTTTTTAAATCGATTGAACATATTACCTGTCATACCGACAGCTTCAACCTTTATTCTTGCTTGGTGAAAGAAATATTGTGTCTACTGACGATAAATAGGTTTGAGGGTGTGTTTTTTGTTCGATCTTAGCGTCAGCCTTACCTTTCACCCTATGTGAGCTGCTGAACGAGCATGGCGTAATCGAAACCTTTGTTTTCAATAATGGGAGTGTGATTGTGTTGAGACTCACTCTACATTGGCGCGGATTCAGTCATTTTGGACTTGATCACCTTCTTAATTTCCCACTAAAACAACAAGAGGAGTTTAATATCTACGTGTTAATTACGCCGCCTTAACCCCTGCATTCTCTCTACACCCGCACTTTTCGAGCGCTCGCTCATTCAAGAAAAACAGTCGATCAAATTATGTCTCAACAAGGCAGGACTGGCTGTACAAGCAAAAGAGAATTACATGCTTAATTATTTAAAAAAACACTGGTTATCAAACGTTAAAGGAGATTCATTATCTGGGATTGTGGTTGCACTCGCATTGATCCCTGAAGCCATCGCATTTTCAATTATTGCAGGCGTTGACCCTAAAGTAGGGCTCTATGCCTCGTTCTGTATTTGTGTCGTCACTGCTTTGGTTGGCAGTCGTCCGGGAATGATTTCCGGTGCAACAGGCGCTATGGCGCTACTAATGGTCACTTTAGTGAGAGAGCACGGACTAGAATATCTACTCGCCGCTTCATTTCTAGCTGGCGTCATTCAGATCGCAGCTGGTTATCTCAAGCTTGGTAACCTGATGAATTTCGTTTCCAAATCGGTGATTACTGGATTTGTTAACGCGCTCGCCATTCTAATTTTCATGGCCCAACTTCCTGAATTAATCAACGTCCCTTCAAGCGTTTACGTGTTAGTCGCTTTGGGTTTGGCGATCATTTATCTGCTTCCTTATTTCCCCAAGTTTGGTCGCGCAATACCTTCTCCACTGGTCGCGATTGTTACCCTGACAATCATTAGTTTGCTCTTCGGCTTAGATGTGAGAACGATTGGCGATATGGGCAAGCTTCCCGATTCACTGCCTGTGTTCTTGATTCCTAATATTCCATTCACGTTTGAGACGCTTGCAACCATCCTGCCATATTCGATTGCTCTGTCTCTGGTTGGCTTGTTGGAATCCTTGATGACAGCGACCATAGTCGATGACCTGACTGATACTGAAAGCAATAAAAACAATGAGTGTAAAGGGCAGGGCGTTGCGAACATCGTGGCTTCCCTTTTTGGTGGAATGGCGGGCTGCGCAATGATCGGTCAGTCGATCATTAACATCAAATCAGGTGGCTTAACCCGATTGTCCAGCATGATCGCTGGGGTGGTTTTGTTGCTAATGGTGGTGTTTGTTTCTGATTGGTTGAAGCTGATACCGATGGCCGCTTTAGTGTCTGTGATGATCATGGTTTCTATCGGCACATTCTCATGGCGTTCCATTGTTGAGCTTAAAGATCACACACTGCCAACCAATGTAACCATGCTAGCAACCGTGGCGGTGGTGGTGTTTACTCATAATTTAGCAATAGGTGTTGCGGTTGGCGTGGTGCTGTCGGCTCTGTTTTATGCACATGCCAGCAAATCCATGGTGTTTATATCCGATGAAGTCGTGACAAACGAAATGCACACCATTCACCGAGTAAAAGGCCATGTCTTCTTTGCTTCGTCAGATGCGTTTGTCGACTTATTTGATTATGACAACGCGACCTCTTTAGTGACCATCGATATATCGGATGCGTCATTCTTAGATAATACCTCGGTCGAGGCGCTTGATAAGGTTGTGTTCAAGTTCCGTAAAAAAGGGGCTTACGTTGAAGTGTCAGGAATGGATAGCGTGAGTGCGAACCTGATAGTCAAACACGCGATGTATCACAAGCATAAAGACTTAACCGCGGTTTCCATTACGCACTAATCTTGGTTTAAGGTACTTTTAAAGCCTGAAAGCCTGAAAGCCTGAAAGCCTGAAAGCCTGAACTAGACATTGTTATGAAGTTAAAGCGCTCATTGTTGAGCGCTTTTTTGTTGGCGATCTATGACTTCTTCTTTGTACTCGACAAAGTAAACTGATTAATCAGCGATTCAAGATGATCAGATAGCTCTTCTAAGTCATTGCTGATGTTGCGAGTTTCAGCCGCGGATTGCGATGTGTTGTTGGCGTGAGAGGTGATGGTTTCAACCTTTTGTTGAACATCTTGAGTCGCTTGTGTGGTGGATTGCGTTTGCTGCTGAATATTCTGTGCGTGAGCCAGCACCTGTTTCATCTCTTCGACCACACCATTCATTTCAATTGAAAGTGCGTCGATATCGGTTGAGCTTTGATGGGCTTGTTCGCAAACGCGATCGGCAGAAGTCAGCGACTCTTCGCTGCCTTGCTGGAACTGATGAATGATTGACTCAATACTGCCTGTTGCTTCAGCGGTTCGTGATGCAAGATGGCGAACTTCATCAGCCACCACCGCAAACCCACGACCTTGTTCTCCCGCACGTGCCGCTTCAATTGCTGCATTCAAGGCCAGAAGATTGGTTTGGTCAGCAATGCCACGAATCACACTCAATATTGAAGAGACCTCTCCGGTTTGCTCATTGAGTGTCAGTATTTTGTGTTTCACTTCTTCTATGCTGCTAACGAGGTTTTTTATCTCACTGCTTGCTTCGTGTGCTTGGTTGGCACTCTTACACGCCACATCAGCGGTGTGATTGATAAGCTCTGAAGCTGTTAAAGTCGCTTGTTCTACATTGACTTGCTGTGCCTGTATTCCTTCGACATTGTGTTGCACTTCTGCGGTTTCGCTTTGCTGGTCGCTGGCGGCTTGCTCGGTAATTTGCGCGACACTAGTCAGTTGGTTGGCAGACGCATTTAACTTGTGCGAGGTGCTTTGTACCTTTTCTAAGCTGTCAGATACGGTTCCCATGAACGAGTTGATGGAGTTAGCCAGCGTGCCAATCTCATCCTTGCTTTGTTCCGGCAGGCGAGTGGATAGGTTTTTATCGTTGCTGACTTGGGTCATAAAGCGAGAAGTCTGTTGCAGCGGGCGCACGATAATCTTACGAATTAATCCCATCGTAAGGACAAATCCGGCAAACGAGATCACTGCCATAATGCCAATAGCAGCCATGGTTTGAGTGTTAATCAGCGAGTTAACATGGTTAAGGTTAAATTCGAGACGAATCGCACCCAAGACTTCACCTTCTGGTGCCATATGACAGGCGACACAATTGGTTCCTCGGTAATCTTCACTCGACTTCATTGGCAGAGCAATAACCAAGCCTTTGCCCCAATCAGCAGAAAAAGGTTCGATAACGGTTTCGCCCGCTAGCGCTCGTTTATCAATATCGTCAACCGGTGTTTGGTTGTCATTACCTGGGCCATATAACTTGCTGACAGCGTCGGCGCGTAAAACACGAACGTCTTCAATGCCTTCTTGAGCCAGTGCTTTCTGACGAAGGGTCTCTTTTTGTGCCATGGTGCCGGTGAGCATCATCATATTGAGGCTATCGAAGTAGTTACTTGCTTTGTCGTGAAGCTGCTCACTTAGCACTGAGTTTACAAGTTGCTTTTGTTGCGAATATTGGAAATAGGTCGATATTGCCAGCAAAAAGGTGAACACGATGGCGAGGGCCACTAGGATTTTAAAGGTGATTGTTGAGCGCATAAGGTGTTTGTTTTTATTAATTATAATGACGCAAATACTGTACTAGTAAGAATTCTTACCACCTATGGGGTATAACGAATTGTGTGACCACACTCCGGTTGTGGTTATGCTTCTGTGATGTAGCAAGTTTGTGCGGAACCTGGTGTTGAAATGGAACGCGCTTCAAGCTCCTCGCTGTTCTTAAAACAGACTGTTGTTTTGGGAAAATTGAAGTGCAGCATCGAGTTTTGATTGTGCTGATAATTAGAAAAGCCTAGGTTGTTAATTAGCTCGATGTATTTGTCCGCTTGTCTTTTATCAATAAAGACTATTGTTTTAGACGACTTAGTGGTCAATTTATATCCAAATGGTTGTTTTGTTCAATTTAATAGCAAAAATTGTGGTTATAGCGTTGTGTTTCGAGGCTCATTCGATAAGATGAAAAGACCTCTATGATAGAGGTAGGGCAGCAACGGATACGCTGCTTCAAATACTATGGAATGTGACTTATTGGACACATACATGAAATTCAAGATTACATCACCGATTATTGAACCTACGGAAGGTTCACCACATCAGTTAATGCTTACTCACGCTTCTCGTTTTACCTCTTTTAAGACAAGCTCCCCTTTGAACGCCCTGTTCGACAACGTCTCTGCACGCTTCTTTACCGCTTATCGCTCCTATTGTTATTCGTTTTATAACTTTATTTCTATCTGAACTCCTTTGTCATCCGCTCGATGAACGAAGACTCACATCTATAAAAACTAAACAAATAAGTTAAAAACAATGAATATTAAAATGATGGGTAGCTCCCTAATTATCGCTGGTACCGCTCTCGGTGCTGGTATGCTTGCGATCCCAATGGTATTAGCTCAATTCGGATTGCTTTACGGCACACTGCTTATGGTACTGATCTGTTTCGGTACGACTTACGCAGCATTACTACTTCTAGAAGCGACCATCAAAGCGGGTGGCGGTCTAGGATTAAACTCTATTGCCCGAAAAACCTTGGGTAAACAAGGTCAGTTGCTTACCAACGGCTTGCTATACGCGTTGTTGATTTGCCTATTAATGGCTTACATTCTGGGCGCAGGTGACTTGCTGAGTAAGTTACTGTCTAACTTTGGCGTCGAAATTACCGCGACTACCAGCCAAACCGTGTTTACCTTGCTTGCTGGCGCAGTAGTCGCAAGTGGTACTGGTGTGATTGATAAGCTCAATCGAGCATTGTTCTTCGTGATGCTTGCTAGTTTGTTTGCAACCATGGCCTTCTTAGCGCCGAGCATGACTCAAGAAAACTTGATGCAGGTAACCAGCCATGACCACGTTGACCTAATCAAAACCAGTGCCATCCTGTTTACGAGCTTTGGCTTTATGGTGGTGATTCCAACCTTGGTTTCTTACAACCACGAAGCGACAGACAAACAGCTGCGTAACATGGTGATCATCGGTTCTCTGATCCCATTAGTGTGTTACTTGTGTTGGTTGTTTGCGGTAGTGGGCAACTTGAGTGAAGAGCAATTCAGAAGCTTTGAGAACGTATCAGATTTGATGGCGGCGTTTGAGGCTCAGTCTCCTTGGGTGGGTAACGTTCTGTCTACCTTCACGGGCTTGGCGTTGTTGACCTCTTTCTTTGGTGTGGCGATGGCGTTGTTCAACCAGAACAAAGACATGTTCAACCAAAATACAGCGGTAACGTACTGCATTAGCTTTATCTTGCCGTTGGCTGGTTCATTGCTTGCGGCAGACAAGTTCCTACAAGTACTGAATTACGCAGGTATCATCTTGGTGTTCCTAGCGGTGTTTGTTCCTCTGGTTATGGTCCACAAACAGCGTTTCATGAAAGTTGCTGATGACCGATACCGAGCAGAAGGTGGCAGCGCAATGATGTTGTTCTCACTGCTGTTTGGTTGCTTCCTGCTTATCTCACAAGTGATCTAGTTCTTTGGTCCATTATCTAAGATGCGAATCGAGCATCTTAGATATAAGTGGCCGGAATTCAGATACAAAAAAGGAACGCATCGGCGTTCCTTTTTATTATCTGCTGATTAAAAACAGATTGATTCAAAGGCTATCAACAAACAACCTTAACAGCCAAACCACCTTGAGAAGTCTCACGGTATTTAGCGTTCATGTCTTTACCTGTTTCTAGCATTGTTTCGATAACTTTATCTAGAGAAACAGTAGGAGCAGAAGAACGACGAAGTGCCATACGAGTCGAGTTGATTGCTTTAACTGCAGCAATACCGTTACGCTCGATACATGGTACTTGTACTTGGCCAGCAACTGGGTCACATGTTAGACCTAGGTTGTGCTCCATGCCGATTTCTGCAGCCATACATACTTGCTCAGGGCTACCACCCATAAGCTCAGCAAGACCAGCAGCAGCCATAGAACATGCCACACCAACTTCACCCTGACAGCCAACTTCAGCACCAGAGATAGAAGCGTTACGCTTGTAAAGACCACCGATCGCGCCAGACGCTGCGAAGTAACGGATGTAATCTTTCTCTGTCACTGTTTGGATGAATTTATCGTAGTAAGCCAATACAGCAGGGATGATGCCACATGCGCCGTTTGTTGGTGCCGTTACTACACGACCGCCAGCTGCATTTTCTTCGTTTACTGCGAAAGCAAACATGTTTACCCAGTCAACAACCGACATTGGATCATTGGTTGTTTTTTCTGAAGTCATTAGCTGTTGGCGAAGTGCTGCTGCACGACGAGGTACACGTAGTGGACCAGGCAGGATACCTTCAGTATTCATACCGCGATCCATACACTCACGCATAGTTTTCCAGATGTTAGCGAAGTAAGTGCGAGACTCTTCGTCTGAGTGGAACGCTGCTTGGTTTTTCATAACCAGTGTACTGATAGAAAGACCGCTTTCTTTGCACTGATTAACCAGCTCTTCAGCTGTTGTGAATTCGTAAGGTGCTTTGATTGGGTTTTCTTCTTCTTTGCCGAAGTTCTCTTCGTCAACGATGAAACCGCCACCAATTGAGTAGTACGTTTTTGAGTATGCAACTTCGTCACCAACCCATGCATGAATGCTCATGCCGTTCTCGTGTAGAGAAAGGTTGCTAGTGTGGAAGTTCATACCGCCATCGCGTGGGAACGATACTGTATGACAGTGCATGCCAACAGGAAGGCGCTCAGTTTCTTCTACGCGAGCAATGAAGCCAGCAATAGAATCGATATCAACACGCTCAGGAGTATTGCCAGCAAGACCCATGATGATTGCGATATCTGTGTGGTGACCTTTCCCTGTCAGTGATAGTGATCCATATACGTCCACGGTGATTTTAGTGATGTCGCGCAATTTTCCCATTGAACGTAGGTCATCAATAAATTCTTTACCCGCTTTCATTGGTCCAACTGTGTGTGAGCTCGATGGACCAACACCGATTTTATAGATATCAAATACACTAATCATAGCGATTACCTCAAAAAGAGAGCCTCCCAAGGGGAGTAGGGAGGCTCATTTATTATCATTATATTTTTTGTCTAATCTCGCGATATAAGATGGATGCCATCTTATAAAAAGGGCTTGAGATTAAAGAGCGCCGTAGATTACAGAACTAATAGCCGCTAGACCACATAAAGCTGTAAAGATTTGCACAGGTGCTGAAGTTTTGTACTTAGCCATAGCTGGTACTTTCTGCATCGCGAACACAGGCATTAGGAACAGGATAGCTGCAATCATTGGAGCACCCATTGTTTCAATCATACCTAGGATACTTGGGTTAACTACCGCAACAATCCAAGTTGTAACAACGATGAACGCTAGAGATGCTTTTTCAATCTTAGAGATTGAAGAACCAGAGCGAGACTTGATTAGACCAACAAGACCTTCGTGAGCACCTAGGAAGTGACCGAAGTAGCTAGAAGTAATCGCTGCGAACGCTACTAGAGGACCCATGTAAGAGATAAGTGGAGACTCATGTACGTTTGCTAGGTAAGAAAGAACAGAGATGTTCTGTGCTTGTGCTGTTGCTAGTTGCTCTGGAGATAGAGAAAGAACTACAGAGAATACGAAGAACATTACAAAACCCATCAGCATCATTGCTGCGCCGCCAGTGATCGCGTCAGTTTTCTTAACTGCGTTTTCACCGTATACACGACGTTGCTCTTTAGAGAACTGTGAAATGATTGGGCTGTGGTTGAAAGAGAACACGATGATTGGAATTGCAAGCCAGATAACAGAAGGCATTGTTGACCATTCAGGTGTTACTTCCATCATTGAAGTGTTCCAATCCGGAACTAGGTAGAAAGACAGTGCTAGTAGGATGAATACTAGTGGGTAAACCATTGCTGAAGTCGCTTTCAGCATCAGATCTTTACCGAATACAACACCTGTAGTCATAGCAAGGATAAGTGCACCAGAAAGAAGAGGACGAGGAATAGATTCCATACCCATTTGGTTTACTAGGAAAGAATCAACAGTGTTTGTGATACCAACACCGTAAATCAGAACGATTGGGTAGATAGCGAAAAAGTAAGCGAAAGTAATAAGGTTTGCGCCAGTCTTACCGAAGTGTTCTTCTACTGTATCTGTAATGTCAGCTTCAGGGTTTTTAGCAGACAGTACGAAACGAGCTAGAGATTTGTGTGCGAACCAAGTCATTGGTGCCGCAATTAGAGCTAGGATAACTAATGGCCAAAAACCACCCGCACCAGCTTTGATTGGAAGGAATAGTACGCCAGCACCAACTGCTGTACCGAATAGTGATAAACACCAGGTAAAATCTTTATAGTTAAACTTGCTTGAATCTTTAACGGCATTTGCCGAAGAAGTTGTTGTGTTCATGTTAAATTACTCATTTTTTGGGAACAGGAAATAAGTCGGGGCTAATTCTGCAGAATTTTCTTCTGCAAAAAATAGATCTAAATCATGTAATGAAACGGCGTGTCACATGATATGCGAAAAACGGATTTTTGATCACGAAAATAGCGTGCCACAGGTGATTTATGTTTATGCTTGGTATTACTTTTATTTATGCGAAAGGCGGGGTTGTATAGATTTATACCAGGGAAACGTTTGCGCAAAATTGCATTAATAAATCTGTTCCATAGAAAGTCTGGATTTTGTTAACAGAGATTAAACAAAACGTAGTTGCTATGTAATTTGTTGCACTACATGTTGCTGCAGTGAATGGATGATTTGCGCCGTAACGCCCCAAATTAGGTGCTCTTGGAAGGGCATAGCAAAAACTCGATGCTTGATTTGTTTAAAGTTAACAGTGTGGCTGTGTAACTTGGCTTGGTCTAAAACATAGGTAGCGGGCACCTCAAAAATTGAGGCAACTTCGTTCTCATCGATGATGGCTTTATAGTCAGGATCGACCATGGCAACAATCGGCGTCACAGAAAATTTACTAATAGTACTCAATGCAGGTAATTGCCCAATAATTTTAACTTGATCCGATCGAATTCCCACCTCCTCATGGAGCTCTCTGAGTGCAGTGAATTGCATAGAAGGGTCAGAAAGTTCGTGTTTACCACCAGGAAAGCTGACTTGGCCGGGGTGATGCTTTAAATGAGCCGCTCTTTTAGTAAAAATGACATGTAAACCATCTTCTCTTTCAACTAAACCTACCACCACTGCCGCTTTACGTAATTGCTCGCCACTGATGTGCGAAACACGCTCTACTGACTCAGGATGATAGCCAACGGTAGGGTTAAGTTGGAATTGCTGAAGGAAGTTTTCTTTATTCATATCAAGCCAATATATTGATTATTATGATTTTAAGTATAGACATAACCGTGGGTTGATTACCAATATCGAGTTTTTCTTCATTCACTTTCCCTCTTTTAGTTATCAATTGGGCGTCATGAGAGGCTGTTTACCGATGAATCTCCTCAAAATGACGATTTTTGCTATATTCAATATGTGCATACAGGCGAGTAAGCGTTACCCATGTCATAAAATTGGGTGACGAAACGTAGATTTTTTGTTTAAGAATTTGATAACAATAACTTAGTGGACCATTCTAAAAAGAAATAGAAGAAAAGGTATGAGATGAAAGGAATCATATTCACTGAATTTTTAGAGCTTGTTGAAGACAAGTTTGGGCTAGAGCTTTTGGAAGAAGTTCTAGAAATGTCAGAAGATGAAGGGATCTATACGTCGGTCGGCAGTTACGACCACAAAGACCTTGTCAGGTTGATTATCAACTTGAGTAAGAAAACCGATATTGATGCGGCAAGCTTGCAACGCGTGTTTGGGCAGTCTGTATTTAAGAACTTACTGGCCTCATTACCGAATAAAGCGAGCCTTGCTCACAGCAATACCACCTTTCAATTTATTCAGCACGTAGAGCGTTACATTCATGTTGAAGTGAAGAAGCTCTATCCAGATGCTGAGCCACCTGAATTCAGTTTTATCACCACGACCGAAGCACAACTTGTTTTTGACTACAAAAGCGCAAGGTGTATGTCTCATGTTTGCTTAGGGCTTATTGAAGGATGTGCTGAATACCACGGTGAATCTATCGCGGTGGAGATGACGCCACAAAATGATGACCAAAGCGTGGTTAGGTTTAATCTCAAAGTAGAAAAGTAATATGGATCTGGCATCTGCCCTAGAGAAGAAGCTTAAGCGTCAAATCGCGGCAAGGAAAGCGGCTGAAGGATTGTTGGAACAGAAGAGCCTCGAACTGTTCGAGGCTAACCAACAGCTTGAGCTTGCTTTGCGTCAGTTAGAAAAACGCTCCAACGCGAATATACGCCGCATTGAATTCCAAGAACAAATCGACAACCTGTTGATTGATTTTGGGCGCGCGTTTCTAAGAAATGATCTCGATGATGTCATGCTATCTGAATTAACGACCAACGTGACTAACAGCTACCTAATCGAAGCCAGCCGTTTGATTCTGCCTCCCAAGCTCATCCCACAGTTGCAGACCTATGATTATGGCGATGAAACCGTTGAGGTGCTAGAGCAAGACATTCAAGAACCTCATTGGCAAGACAACCTACTGACCGTGCCCTTAGAGGTTGAAAAAGTCATAGTTGGTGCGTTAATCGTCAGAGTCAGGTTGTTAGACCAAGACTACGAGTTTATCCAAAGCCAACTGTTGTTGGTCACGGACCTTATCTGCAGTGCCTTAACCCATCAACTAGCAATCAACCGAAATATTGAATCACGTAAACGAGCGGAAGAGTCCGAAAGGGCAACTCGTGATTTTGTGGCGATGATTAACCATGAGTTAAGAACACCGCTTAATGGCCTGCTAGGCAGTGCCGAGTTGATCAGTGATACGGAACTGAACAGCTCTCAGCGTGAAATAGTGAACAACCTGAGCCAGTCTGGAGAGTTTCTCAGAACCATCATTAATGACTTGCTAGATTTCAGCAAAATTAACGCAGGGATGTTAGAGCTTATTCCAAAGAAATTTGCCCTGAATGACTTGCGAAACACGATTGATAGTATTTTCGTCAATCGAGCAATCGAGAAGCAGCTTGAATTTAATATCAGTGTTGCGTCAAATGTTCCCTCCCATTTCCAAGGTGATTTAGAGCGCATCACTCAGCTGTTTGTGAACCTAATCGGTAATGCGATTAAATTTACAGAAGAAGGACATGTGAATGTCGATATCGAATGGGACAAAAACCAATTTGTTTTCTCTGTAGAAGATACTGGAGTCGGAATTGCTGAATCAGCACATAAGACGCTATTTGAACCTTTTACACAGGCAGATAACTCAAGTAGCCGAAACTATGAGGGCACCGGGCTTGGCTTAGCGATTTGTCGCAAACTGGTGGCTCTGATGAATGGCGATATTGGGGTGACCAGTGTTGTTGGCTCAGGCACGACCTTTACCATCTCGATTCCTCTTCAAGTTGTCGATGTTCCGGCAGAGAGTGATAGTGTCGCCAAGGGCTTTGAGTATGAGGCGGAATTGTCACTACTTAAAGTGCTGGTGGTTGATGATATTAAGATGAACCAGATCATCATCCAACAGATGCTTCGTAAACATGAGATTGAACCAGCTATCGCAAGCAATGGTGTCGAAGGGTTTGAGCTCGCGTCAGACAACGAATACGACATTGTATTCATGGATTGCAGAATGCCTGTTATGGACGGGTTTGAAGCAACAGAGAAGCTAAGAGAGAAGGGTTACGTTAAATCTATTGTGGCACTGACCGCCGGAACGACATTGGAAGAACGCGAACGTTGTATTCAGTGTGGAATGGATGACATTTTGAGTAAGCCTTACACCGCCAACGATCTGAAAGAGATGCTCAAGAAGTGGGGTGTCTCAGCGGTGAAGGTCGCTTAAACACGCGAATAAAGCGTTGTGAGTTATGTACTCTAACTTACAGACTAAAAAACCGAAGTGATCTTACGATCCTTCGGTTTCTTTTTATATCGAACTTTTGCTAGCCGTTAAGCTACGGAACTCGTCATTAAGTCGCGGAACTCGCAGTTAATGACACTAGGTTTAGCAATCTTCAAGTACCGGTAGAATTCGACTCAGCTTATCCAGTGTTTCTTGGTATTCAGAAGCACAATCACTATCAAATACCACACCACCGCCAGCCCAAGCATAAAGCGTGTTGTTCTCGGCGACTAATGTACGAATGGTAATACTGGTATCCATTCTGCCATTTCGGCTGATGTAGCCAATACTGCCGCAGTACGCTGAACGTCGATGCGGTTCTAACTCTTCAATGATCTGCATCGCGCGAACTTTTGGTGCGCCAGTAATCGATCCTCCAGGGAAACAGGCTCTCAGAAGGTCAGTTGCAGAGTATTGGTCATCAAGGTCCGCTCGTATCGTGCTCACTAAGTGGTGCACGGCAGGGAAGCTTTCAATATCGAAGAGCTTTGGTACATGCACTGTGCCCGGTTTTGCTACTCGGCCAATGTCATTACGAAGTAGGTCGACGATCATCAAGTTTTCCGCCTGATCTTTATCGGCACTTGCTAGGTCTTGCGCGTTGGCATTATCAATCATCGGGTCCTCAGAACGAGGTCGTGTGCCTTTGATTGGCTTGGTTTCAATGACGTTGTCTTTGAGTTCTAAGAAACGCTCTGGCGAAACACTGATGATTGCGCAGTCGGCCAAACGGATAAAACCCGAAAAGGGCGCTGAGTTGTACTGTTCTAACTTGTCATAAGCCAGCCATTCACTACCTTGGTATTGGGCATTGAAGCGCTGAGCTAAGTTAATCTGATAGCAGTCCCCGGATAACAGGTACTCTTGAACACTATCGAACTTAGTGGCGTAGCTCTCTTCGCTCATATTGGATTGCCACGGTGTGGTTAACCCAAAGGGCGCATGTGATAGGTGTGATTGAGCCATCTGCTGCATTAGCCAATCATGATGTTCATCGATATTGCTACCGACAATACACGCCGTTTTCAATTGGTGGTCAACGATAACAGCCCATTCATACAAGCCAACTGCCATGTCAGGTGCTTCAATATCACGCTTTGCGAGTGATGGAAGTGTCTCGACTCTGCGCCCTAAATCATAGCTAAAATAGCCTAAAGCGCCGCCAACGAATGGCAACTGAGTGTGCTCTTTAGTCGCAGGCAATAATTGTTGCTGATATTGGTCGAGTAGTTCGAAAGGATCAGAGTCTGAAACCTCGCACGTCTCATTAACATTAACGGTCGTTTCTGCACCGATTGTCTCGAAGGTGGCGATGGGTTGAGCAACTAAAATATCGTATCGACTATCAACGTGGCTTTCTGAAGCGGAGCGTAATAGCATTGCCCACGGCAGGTTTTCAATATGGGAAAACAGCTGTTTAGCTAAAGTTGATTGATATTCAAGCGGCTTGATTTGGATAGAGCGAAATTCGTTGTTATTCATTTGTTTAATTTGTGACAAAGAGTTCGATCACTGCATGGCGTGTGAGAGGAAGCAAGAGTATCATAAATTGAAAATAAAATGGGTTCTTGATTAGAACGGAGTAATCCAAGTGGTTTAGTTTAAAGCTATGCAAGCGATTGCTAAAGCAACTAAATACAGCTCAACACAATAAAAAGCTAAACCACCTAATTCGATTTGGCACATATAGTCAAACTGTGAACCCACATGGAACCAGAACAATAAAGAGGCATGCAATGACGGTTATTCGTAAGCAAGATGTGATCAGCAGTGTCGCTGACGCACTTCAGTACATTTCTTATTATCACCCTTTAGACTTTGTCCAAGCCCTAGAAAAAGCGTACGAGAAAGAAGAGAGCCAAGCAGCTAAAGATGCGATCGCTCAGATTCTTATCAACTCGCGCATGTCTGCGGAAGGCCATCGTCCAATTTGTCAGGATACGGGTATTGTTACTTGTTTCGTGAACATCGGTATGGATGTTAGGTGGGAAACGGATCAAACAGTACAACAGATGGTTGATGAAGGCGTTCGTCAAGCTTACAACAACCCAGATAACCCATTGCGTGCATCTGTCCTAATGGACCCTGCAGGTAAGCGTATTAATACCAAAGACAACACACCAGCGGTTGTCCACATTAATATGATTCCAGGCAACAAAGTTGAAATTCAAATCGCGGCTAAGGGCGGCGGTTCTGAGAACAAAACCAAGATGGTTATGTTGAACCCTTCTGATGATATTGCAGAATGGGTAGAGAAGACGCTGCCAACAATGGGTGCAGGCTGGTGTCCACCGGGTATGCTAGGTATAGGCATTGGCGGTACGGCTGAGAAAGCAGCGGTACTAGCGAAAGAATCTTTGATGGAACACATCGATATTCAAGAGCTTATCGAAAAAGGCCCTGAGAACGCAGAAGAAGAGCTTCGCCTAGACATCTTCAACCGTGTAAACAAGCTAGGTATTGGTGCACAAGGTCTTGGCGGTCTAACGACTGTGGTTGACGTAAAAATCAAAACAGCACCAACACACGCAGCATCTAAGCCAGTTTGCTTAATCCCGAACTGTGCAGCAACGCGTCACGTTCACTTCACACTAGATGGCAGCGGCCCAGCAGAGCTAACGCCACCTAAGTTAGAAGAGTGGCCAGACATCACTTGGGAAGCGGGCGCAAATACACGTCGTGTTAACCTTGATGAAGTGACTAAAGAAGACGTACAAGAGTGGAAGACCGGCGAAACGGTTCTTCTGTCAGGTAAGATCTTAACCGGTCGTGATGCTGCTCATAAACGTATTCAAGGCATGCTAGAAAGCGGCGAAGGCTTACCAGCCGGCGTTGATTTCAAAGGCAAGTTCATTTACTACGTGGGTCCTGTTGATGCTGTAGGTGATGAAGCGGTAGGTCCTGCGGGCCCAACAACTTCAACACGTATGGATAAGTTCACTGACATGATGCTGAACGAAACTGGCATTATGGGCATGATCGGTAAAGCGGAACGTGGCCCTGCAACGGTTGAATCAATCAAAGAGCACAAAGCGGTTTACCTAATGGCGGTTGGTGGTGCAGCTTATTTAGTCGCAAAAGCAATTAAAAAAGCACGCGTTGTTGCGTTTGAAGATCTCGGTATGGAAGCGATTTACGAGTTTGAAGTTGAAGATATGCCTGTAACGGTAGCGGTTGACTCTAACGGCGTGAACGCACACCAGATCGGACCTGACACGTGGAAAGTGAAGATTGCTGAAGCTGAGAAAGCGTAATTAATCGACGCCAAAAAATCGTAATTGTCGCTAACTTCAGCGTTTGAATTGCAATTTTTGACAGAAAGTTAAAGACAAAAGTGCAGCATTATCTGCACTTTTGTCTTATTATCAATGATATAGTGATAAACACATAGTTTGATATAAGAACATAGGAGAGAGGAATGCCTCGTTTTATTCAGATCCTACAGATTATCTTGGCAGTGGTGATTGGTGCTTTTGTTGGCTACGACCTGATCTTGAAAGGGATCAGTATCTTTGATAATAAATACGTGACGATTACATGTGCGCTTTGGCTAATTGCAGAGATTGCACTGTTTGTTATCTACAAGTTGATTGAAGACGATTAGACGTCGGATATCGTGCAAAAATTCTAAAGCCCCTGATTATGAATGTAGTCAGGGGCTTTTATTCATCTAGCATTAAGAATGTGTATTGCATACTCATCAACATAAGCAAAAGCATACAAACTATCCCAACGGGGAAAGAACATAGGCTTGCCTTTCTATTATCATAACCAGCTAGCCTAACTATCACGGAGTCGTTCAAATGAAACACCTAACTCAAGAAATGAGTGACTTTATAAGCAGAGGAACGGATTCTCATATTCGAGTAGCGGTCACGGGGCTCTCTCGTGCGGGTAAGACAGCATTCATTACTTCGCTGGTTAATCAGCTTCTTCATACGTCTACCCACAAAAACTTGCCACTGCTTGCATCTGCGAGAGATGGAAGAATTATTGGCGCAAAGCGCATCCCGCAACACAACATGATGATTCCACGCTTCTCTTATGATGAAGCGATGGAGTCGTTGAATGCACAGCCACCAGAATGGCCGGTACCAACGCGTGATGTCAGTGAGATTCGTTTAGCCATCAAATATAAGCCTGCGAAGGGCGCAAAGAAGCTACTGAGTAAAAACAGCACCCTTTATCTCGATATTGTCGATTATCCAGGTGAATGGTTGCTTGATTTGCCGTTACTGGATATGGACTTCGATACCTGGAGCCAATCTCAGTTTGCCGCATTGAAAGGCGACAGAGAAACTTACTCGCAACAGTGGAACGTAATGCGTGGTGATATCGATTTACTAGCAGAAGCGGACGAAAAGAAACTGGTCGCGATTGCCGATAGCTACACCCAGTACCTTCATACTTGTAAAAGTAACGGACTGCATTGGGTACAACCGGGTCGATTCGTATTACCGGGTGAGCTTGAAGGCGCGCCTGTGTTGCAATTCTTCCCCTGTCTCGCACCTGAGGGTAAGTTCTCAAAAACAAGTAACTATGCGGTACTGAAAGCGCGTTATGAAGAGTATCAACAGAAGATCGTGAAAGCGTTCTACAAGAATCACTTCGCGACGTTCGACAGACAAATCGTGTTGGTGGATTGCTTACAGCCACTTAATGCGGGCTATGACTCTTTCATGGATATGCGTGGCGCGTTAGAACAGTTACTTAAGAGCTTTAAGTACGGTCGAAGCAATATCTTAAGACGTTTATTTGCGCCGAAGATCGACAAGATCTTGTTTGCAGCCACCAAGGCTGACCACGTGACACCGGATCAACATCCGAACTTGGTGTCACTGTTACAACAGATGGTACATCCGGCTTGGCAGCAGGCGGCGTTTGAACACATCGACATGAGTTGTATGAGTATCGCGTCTATTCAAGCGACCAGCGCGGGTTATATCTCGTCTGGCTCAGACAATGTTCCGGCGTTGCAAGGTGTGACTTTGGATAATGTCCCTCAAACCATGTATCCGGGAGAGGTGCCGCGTAAGTTGCCCAACAAACAGTATTGGGAAACCAACCAGTTTGATTTCACGAGCTTTAGACCGATGGAGCAACATTCCGATGAGCCTTGCCAACATCTAAGAGTCGACAAGGTTTTAGAGTATCTCATTGGCGACAAGTTGAAGTAATTGAGGCAATCAAAATGAGTGAATTAAAAACAAAGCAGGTCTTTAATGAACCGTTGAAGACCTCTTTTGATGAGCAAGACAAGACCGACGTTGGCCCGGATTTAGGTGCTCAACAACTGTTCACAGAGCAAGAGAAATTTGTCCCTGTCGCACCGCAAGTGGAAGCCGAACTTGATGGTGAAGCTGAGCAGCAATTGGAACAAGTGATTCGACCGAGCAAAAAGAAGAAGTGGTTTGGAACGGGTTTATTGGTCGCTTTTTCTGGCCTAGTTGGATGGCAAGCAATTGAATCGGTCATTACCGCAATTCAAACTGCTGATTGGCTTGCGTTAGGTTGGGCAGGCTTTATTGCTGCCATTGCTTCATTGGGTTTAGGCGCAATAGGCAAAGAGCTGTGGAAACTGCGTTCACTTAAAGATCACTTTAGTGTGCAAGAGCAGAGTGAAGAGCTACTCCAAAGTCAAAGTGTCGGCAAGGGCAAAGCGTTCTGTGAAAACATCGCCAAGCAAGGTGGCATTATCGCTGAGTCTCCTTCGTACGATAAGTGGCGAAACAGCATTAACCCAGCACACAGTGATGCAGAAGTGTTGGATATGTACGATGCGTTAGTCGTGAGTCAACAAGACAAAGTAGCGACTCAAATCGTCACTAAGTTTTCGACCGAATCGGCGGCTTTGGTCGCGGTGAGTCCATTGGCGGCGGCTGATATGTTGCTGGTGGCTTGGCGAAATTTCACCATG
Source organism: Vibrio sp. 10N.261.54.A5 (assembly GCF_041471145.1). Taxonomy (NCBI): domain Bacteria; kingdom Pseudomonadati; phylum Pseudomonadota; class Gammaproteobacteria; order Vibrionales; family Vibrionaceae; genus Vibrio; species Vibrio sp. 10N.261.54.A5. The sequence goes on from NZ_JBFRNU010000060.1 coordinate 65,172, forward strand.
ATCGACAAGCTTGCTGATGTGTATGGCATTGAGCTTGGCTACTGGTCTAGGATTAAGCTATTTAAATTGGTGTTAATCAACATGGCAGCAGCGGGAGCCAGTGAACTCGCAATTGATGCAAGTATGGATCTCGTCTCGATGGATCTTGCAGGCAAAGTCTCAGCTCGAGCAGGGCAGGGGCTAGGTGTTGGTATTCTTACTGCAAGACTGGGTCTAAAAGCCATGACATTGCTTCGACCTATGCCTTGGCATAACGAGAGAAAAGTAAAACTGGCAGACCTCCGCAAAGCCGTCCTTTCAGAAATAAAGCGTATCACTCTCAAATAAAGCATTTAAAGCTCAATAGTTTGAGAAGAAGAGTAAACATATGTTTACTCTTCTTCTTGACTGAACTCAGAGCTTAATCCACACTACTGTCAACTTATCCTGACACCTATAATAGGACTATTTGTGCGTCTTGAAGTATTGTGTGAAGACAGACTCGGCTTAACACGTGAGTTGCTCGATATCTTGGCCTCAAAAAGCATTGATTTAAGAGGAATCGAAATTGATGTTAAAGGTATTATTTACCTAAACTGCCCTGATATCGATTTTGATGCTTTTAGTGAACTTATGGCTGAAATTCGCCGAATTTCAGGTGTGAAGGATGTACGTAAAATCCAATTTATGCCAAGCGAAAGGCATAACACAGAGCTGATTGCTCTGCTGGCAAACCTACCTGATCCTGTTATTGCGATTGACCTTAAAGGCTCAGTCGATATGGCTAACCACGCTGCATTGAACCTTTTTAATAAGCAAGAAGACGCAGTCATCGGTGAACCGCTAGCGACGTTTGTTCCTAGTTTTAACTTTGCTCGTTGGATCGAAGGCGATGTAACGCGCCATCGTGAAGTTGTCGTGTTGGATGGTTTAGATTTCTCTATTGAGATCCTGCCGATTTACCTTGGTGGTGATGTCAACGAAGCGGTACTGGCAAGCGCAGTAATGACGATTCGTTCTTGTAATCAAGAGATGAACTCGCCAGATTCAATCCCAGAACAGAACAACCTAGGTTTCGAACACTTTGTTGGTGTCTCTAATCGCCATAAAGCCTTGATCAGCCAAGCTAAGAAATTGGCTATGCTGGATCAGCCTCTATTAATTGAAGGCGATACAGGGACAGGCAAAGAGATGCTGGCGAAAGCGTGTCATAACCGTTCAAATCGATCGTCTTTCCCATTCTTGATTCTAAGCTGTGCATCGATGCCTGATGACGTAGCGGAAACGGAATTGTTTGGTCATGCGCCGGGTTCATTCAACCATGAGCAAGGTCATAAAGGTATTTTCGAACAAGCGAATGGCGGTACCGTATTTTTAGATGAAATTGGCGAGATGAGCCCGCATCTACAAATCAAATTGCTGCGTTTCCTACAAGATGGTTCATTCCGTCGTGTTGGTGAAGAAGAAGAGATGCACGCTGATGTTCGTATTATTGCATCAACGCGCCACCGTCTTTCTGAATTAGCCGACTCGGGTTCGTTCCGTGAAGATTTGTTTTACCGCTTGAATGTACTGACTCTGTCTATCCCTGCATTGCGTGAACGCTCAAACGACGTAGCACCGCTATTGGAACTGTTCGTTGCAAAGTACGCGCAGCAGTTAGGTATGTTAAAACCAAAATTGACTCAAGAGTTAGTCGACCAGCTTGGTAATTACCAATGGCCGGGCAACATTCGTCAGTTAGACAACATGGTTCTACGCGCACTAACAGAGTTGGATTCAGACACGCTAACGGTTGAGCAATTCCACTTGCCACAGCTTGAAACATTGACGGCAGGAATGGCGAACCTGAGCTTAGATGGTTCGCTCGATGAAATCATGAAAGACTATGAATCTCAGATTCTAGAGAAGCTTTATCAGTCTTTCCCATCAAGCCGTAAGCTAGCAAAACGTTTGAATGTATCTCATACCTCAATTGCGAATAAGCTTCGTGATTACGGTATCAGAAAGAACTGATCGAATAAGAACAAGATTATGGAAGATTTGAGTACACCAGAGCGCATTTATAAGCATGATGGTAATCTGATTTTACGCACGGCTGAAATCGATGACGCTGGCATGATCAGCGAGTACTTTCAGTTTAACAGAGAGTACCTGAAACCTTGGGAGCCGATACGCGAAGATGCGTTCTTTGATAGAGCGAGTTGGGCGCAGCGACTGATTAAGTTAAACGAGCTTCATAAAATGGGGCTAGGCTATTACTGTTTACTGATTAACGCTGACTCTAATGAAATGTTAGGCACCATATCGTTCAGTAATTTGTCGCGTTTCCCGTTCTACGCTTGTAATGTCGGTTACTCATTGGCGCAAAGTGCACAAGGCCACGGTTACATGCGCAGAGGTTTGAGCATGGCCAAAGACTACATGTTTGATGTGCAGAACATGCACCGCTTAATGGCGGGCTACATGCCTCACAACGAACGCAGTGCTGGTGTATTAGAACATCTTGGTTTTGTCCGAGAAGGTTTTGCTAAAGACTACCTACAGATTAACGGTAAATGGGAAGACCATATACTGACGGCATTAGTTAACCCAAACTGGGAAGATAGACGCGCTGTATAGAGATCAATAGTCATTAGGCGTAAGTACCAATTAAGCGTAAATACAGATTTAGAGGCAGTGATGACATAGATAAAATGAAACCGTCACTGCATCAAAAAGAACAGATAGGCATGGTAAATCCATCAGCCTGAGAAGATATTTGAGGAATTTTGATGTCATACACAACTTTGGACGAATACCAAAGAAAATGGATTTTCACACACCAGTCAATGCCGCTGCCGGCAGAGGACTTGGAAAAGATTAAGCCAATGACACAGGCGAGAGCTTCTCAGTTCTGGAAAGAGAACGTGAGCCCTCAAAGCCCAGACGCAGAACGACTGAGCTCGCAAGACTGGCCAAGCAAAGCATCGAACTGGAATGAAGAGATCAGCTGGATGGCGCATTGGGAAGCGGATGAGCCTGAAATGCCAGAAGAGATTCTTAACTTTATTGATTGGCAAGATGACGTAACTGTTTATTTTTGTTATGAAAAGTACAATGTTCTTGAAACCAAATGGGCGATTTTCAAGAAGCATTGGAAGAACTTTTTGTTCTACGATGATGGCCCGATTTTAATCGGTCGTCGTCGTTCAGAAGCCCTTTGGTTTGCTACCAATGGCAAGGTGAAAATCGGTAACCGTGCTTAATCTCGGTGTGATTTAATCGAGTGAGTGTTGGTGTTTCGATCAACAGATAGAAAAACAAAAAGCGAGCATCGAGCTCGCTTTTTTTGTGCCTAATGATCTTCGAAGATCATGGGGAAAGACCCACTATTTGAGCCCAACTAAAGGTGACCATATCCACTCATTTAAAGCGAGTGAATTACGAAATTGAGATCGCTATCTCATTGGGTTAGTTGAAGTTTCATGGGGTTGAGCTATCTTTATATTACTGCCTTAGTGGAGGTGAAGTATTATGATTTGGGATACTCTCGAACGTGTAAATAAACTTCGCAAGGAAGCAATGGAGGATCCAGAGTTTTTGGATTCAGCAAAAATGCATGAGGAATGGCTTTTAAGCGAAACTCATAATCAATCGAACAAAGGAGCAAAAGAGAATAAACCGAAAAAACTATCTGACATTTATGAAAATACGGATTTTCCTATCAACCCAACTGGAACCAAACATTAACAATGATGAACTGCAACACGGCTAAGGCTCTTAACCAAAAAGCTATAAGTCGATTACACATACCAGCCTTAAGCCACCAATAAAAAAGCCACTTTCAACGAATCGAAAGTGGCTTTTTCTTTTCTTGCTAGCTTCTTTACCATTAGCAACGAAAGCTAATCGTTTTCAAACCTAGTTATTGATTAGGCTTAATCCGCTTGGTAACGCATCACCAAACACACGCTTAGATTCACTCTCAGAAAGCTCAGTCACTTCACTCACTAGTGTTAACCATGAGTCAGGTACCTTGCTTTGCTTAAGCTTCTCAATCACTTGATTGCGATAGTCGTCAGAGATATCAAACTGACGGTCACCGGTTTTTCGACAAATCATCACAGCAGCGAAGGCGATCATCTGCTCTTTCTGCCAGTTCTGTTCAAGCAGTTTTGGTAACCACTGTTCAGCTTGCTCTCTAGGAATTACGCTGTGTTGGCTGCCATACAAAGGCGTTCTTGATGCTAATCGTCCTAGCGCCCACCAGTGAGCCTGTTCAAATTGGTTATGGTTGATCGCTTTGCTTAAGAACCAACTTGCCAGCAGCACTTTGTCTTCAACCTCAAGTTGCTCAAGTGACGCCGCTAAACGGACCATGGCTTCATAACCATTATCTTGCGCATCTTTGGCTGTCTTAGGGTTCTTCATTGCACCTGGGTGAAGGTATTTAGCGATGTCCGCCAAGATACTCTCTTGCTGCTCTTGGTTTAGCCCACCAGCGACACGACGCCAGAATACCCACCAGTCTGTCCAGCCTTGGTGGTTCTTGAACTGAATGTTCTGTTGGTAAAGGCCCCAAATCTGTTCGATACGCCATGAGTCAGTCGGATCGCCAAAGCCAGGACGTAGCGAGTATCCCGCCAAACGTAGCCAGTTCTTCTCGTGTGCTTCTGAGCGGCGACGACGTTTACGACCTAATGAGAAGGTATCAAATAGATGACGAAGGGTCGTGAAGTCCCATTCATCGCGTTTACCTAGTCGCTTCTCAAGATCTTTCGATAGTGTTTTGATCTCTTTCGATTCAGCACTCTTCTTGTTGCCGCTGTACAGGCGAGAAATCAACTCCTTACACTCTTCCAATCTTGGGTGAAGCGCGGAGGTATCAGATTCATCGCCTTGCTTGTTTCTTACTTCAAACTCAAGCAACCAACGCTTAGAGTCATCTTCTATACTCACACACTCCATTTTCAATGTGCCGACTTCGGTTAACTGACAAGCGAGCAGTACTTCAACACGCTCTTTTTGGTTGGCTTGAAGTTCTGCAGTACCTGAGCCTTCCAGCGTAGAAATATACGGTGGGAGAGGGGAGAACAAGTCGGCATCCACATTGACCATCACACCGTTTTGAATGGCGGTGTCATGAGCAATTTGATCGTGTGTTGAAGTCAGAAGATTAAATCGTACTGGCTCACCTAAAGTCAGCGAGAAACGACGGCTGTTCAAGCGTATCTCTTGGCCTTCTTCGGTTCCTTTGGCAAGCAGACAAAGCGCTTTACCCATCTTGTTTTTCTCTTGCAGATGCAAGAAGTAAGAACGGGCAGCACCGCCACCGATTTTCAGCTGTGCACCGCGGCGTGCTTTACCAAAGGCAACCGCGCCAAGGGCAACAGACCAATCTGGATGAGGGTTATCAAGCACTGTGATAGGAGAACCGTTCCAGTTGCCCAGTAGCTGAGTAATTCGCTCTGTTACCAGTTCACTGTTAAACACACCACCATTGAGCAGCACGCCAACTGGAATTGCAGGTTTGGTGTCATCGAACTCAATAGAGTCTGAGTTTTCCAATGCGGCTTTAGACACTTGTTGGTGCGTTGCTAGGAATTCTGCAACGTGCTTACTCACCGCAGGGTCAGCCACGTAAGGCAGACCAAACTCAACCACAGCACTGCGGCGTTTGTCGGGTGTTTCAGTAAACTCAGAAAGCGGGAAGAAACCTTCCAATGCGATTTGATGGACTTCTTGTTTAGTTAAACCAATACTCTTAGTACCGCCAAGCAGTTTTGAACCGCTGCCCAGCATGGTGATCTTTACATCATCGGGCGCATTGGCAGAAAGCAGGCTCTCTTTTGCGGCGCGAGTCTGTTGAATCAGTTTGGTTAGGCTAGAGGCATTCAGCTTTTTGTTTTGATTGAAGCGTTGCTCTGCAAGGTGGGCAAGGGCTAAATCGAGGTTATCACCACCAAGCATCAAGTGTTCACCAACACCAATACGGTCGAGTGCGAGCTCGTTATTACCGTCGCTGTTCGCATCGAATTTGGCTTCAATTAAGCTTAAATCGGTGGTACCACCTCCAACATCACACACTAGAATCAGTGGGATTTGTTGAAGTTCATCTGCTGCGGTTTGTTGGTGACGGGCATACCAGTCATAACAAACGGCTTGCGGCTCTTCGAGTAATAGAATCTTACCTAAGCCCGCCAGTTCTGCGGCTTCGAGTGTTAGCTTGCGTGCTGTCTCATCGAAGGAAGCAGGAACGGTAACCACAACATCTTGGTCTTCAAGCTTGTTGCTCGGGTTACGGTAGTTCCATGCTTGGCGAATGTGGTTGAGGTAGCTTGCACTCGCCACAACTGGCGAGACTTTATCGACATCTGCTGCGCCTGCCCAAGGCAGAATGTCGGAGTTACGATCCACCGCTTGGTGTGACAGCCAACTCTTAGCACTCGATACTTGGCGGCCTTCTACCTTCGCACCCAGTTCACGAGCCCATTCACCGACGATAACGTTTTTGATATCGCCTTTTACTGGGCTTGGTTCCCACGGCATCGTCAGGTCAGAAGGGGAGATTTGACCTTGCGCTGGGTGGTAACGAAACGATGGAAGTAGGGGCTTACGAACCACTTCACCGGGGCCGATGAGCTGATCGATATCGAAAAGAGAAACGGGAGCGTGTTGTAGGTCGTCGTTGATTTCACAGTAAGCGACAACCGTATTGGTTGTACCTAAGTCAATGCCGACTAAAAAACGAGGAGTTGCCATACAAAACCTTATTCTTCCAGAGTGATGACCAGTTTTTTGATAGATTTGGTCTTATTGTTGTTATTCGTAAACGTCATTCCTGAGAAACAGGCAGGACTAGATTGAGAAATGCATTGATAAAGTAACGGCACCCGCTAAGGTGCCGTTGATTCATTATGCTTGTTCGTTTGAGTCGTTATTCGAGTCTTCACGAACATCGAACTCAACGTGCCACTTCTGACCGTTGTCAGTAGCAATCGCTTCTAGGTGTAAGGTGCCTAGCTCAGTAACGCGAGAAGCCAAAGTCACTGGAACCACTTCACCTTCGCGACGGCCTTCAGAAACCGGCAATGTCACTTGGATTTCAGGAAGCTCATCAAGCTCTTCAGGCGCCCAGTGATCAAGGTGCGTACCCGCTTCATCTTCACGACGAATGGTTGAACCGAAGAACTGGAAGTGTACTGGCTGACCAATCACTAGACCGAATTCTTGGCTAGGTACTTGTACGCTTGAACCTTCTTCCATACCAAATGGTGCAACACACAAAGCTTCCATCGGAGGAGCCATACCTGGGATAGCTGGCATCGCGCTTTCAATTCCTACGTAGTAAGAAGAAGCGATACCACCGCGGATACGAACGCCTTGGCCACGACGAACTGCGCCGTAGTAAGAAGCGCCACTTGCAACCGCTAGGTCTAAGTCTAAACCTGAAAGTTGTTTAGCAAATTCAGCGTCGGCATTAATTAGCCATTCATTGATCGTGTCTGAAAGACGATCAGCAAGTAGATTCGATTTTAGAACACCACCATTGAACAGTACCGCTGTTGGTTTGATGAAGTCTGCCGCTGGCGCTTCTGACCCTTGCGCTTCTGTACCGGGCATACCGGGCATGTTTGCAAACGGGTTGAAATCTTGCTGAGCCGTTTCGCTATTTCCAGAAAGCGCGTTCGCTTGCTTAGAAAGGAATGCGGCAATGTGACGAGTAATACCTGCGTCTTGAGCGTAAGGCAGACCCATTTGAGTCAGTGCGCCACGCGTCTTTTGTACAGGGTGCTCAGTTACAGCAACTTTAGGGAAGAAGCCGTCCACTAATGTTTGTTGAACTTCTTGCTGAGTCAGTTCTGTTTTCAGTGTTGCGCCAAGCAGTTTAGAACCACGGCTTGGAACAACGATAGGCACAGATTGCAGTTCAGCATCGTTAAGCAGTGCTTCTTTCGCATCACGACATGCGTGAGTCATTGCTTGAACCTGCCAAGGAGCCAGTTCTTTGCCTTCTTGCGCCAGTTTCATCTTCAAGCGGTAAGCCAGTGCTAAGTCCATGTTGTCGCCGCCAAGTAGGATATGTTCACCTACTGCGATACGGTTCAGGCTTAGGTTGCCGTCATCTTGTGTTACTTCAACTAACGAAAGGTCGGTTGTACCACCACCGATATCGACAACAAGAACGATGTCACCAACGTTTACTTCATCACGCCATGTGTCGTTGCTGTTATCAATCCAGCTGTACAGAGCCGCTTGTGGCTCTTCAAGAAGCGTTAGGTGAGTGAAACCAACATTACGTGCAGCTTCTGCTGTTAGGTCACGAGCCGCAGGATCAAACGAAGCTGGAACCGTGATCGTTACATCTTGGTCTGCCAGTTTGTGTTCTGGGTTTGCGTGGTTCCATGCGTCTTTAAGATGCTCAAGGTACAATTCAGTTGTCTTAAGCGGAGATACTTTTTCAACTTCTTCAGGGCTGCCTGCAGGAAGGAAAGCATCGCGACGGTTAACACCACCGTGGCATAACCAAGATTTTGCACTTGCTACCAAACGGATAGGGGTTTTAGAACCAAGGTTACGAGCAATTGCACCCACTAGCGCTTTTGGCTCTGAAGACCAAGGAAGAACGCGAGAGCCCGCATTCATTTCATGTTCGTGCGGTTGGTATAGGAACGAGCCAAGTTGGCTGCGAGTTTCTACTGTACCTGGCGCCGTCAGTTGAGGGATTTGCATCACCTCAACGCGAGCGTCTTCATTGCTTGTGTCTATGTAAGACAAAACGCAATGTGTAGTACCTAAATCGATACCAACACTGAACTTGGGTACCTGGTTTTGCTCTTGAGAAGATGGCTCTTGAGCTGAATGACTTTGGTGTTCCATTATAGCTCCACCTCTGCCGGTGCAATTACAGATGCATCGTAGTTTTCAGCAAGCTTAGGCAGGTTCATGTCAGTTGCTTTCCAACCTTTGTGAACTAGTGTGCCGTTGAATGGTGCATTGCCCGTTACGTTGCCAGTTAGGCGAATTTCTTGAGGGTTGAAACCTTCAGCGATAGTGATACGTGTTTCTTCATCTTCAGTGCGGATGTGAGACAGCGTTACGTAATCAGCCAATACTTTTTGACCGCCAGTGTGAATAACACGAGCTGCTGCGCCAACTTCTTCATCAGAGAATGACGTTAGGTCTTCTTTTAAGAAGTCGATAAGGCGCGCTTCTTGCTGCATGATAGACAGTAGCTGCATTGCAGAGTCTGTTGGTGCTGTAGCAAGCTTAGATTCAACTTCTACTACTTTTTCGATCACACGTTCAACTTCTACTACTTTCTCTACTTCGACAATTTTCTCAACTGGCTTTTCAACTTCAACGACCTTTTCTACTGGTTTTTCTACGACTTTCTCAACCACTTTGGTTTTACGAGAAACGGCAATTAACAGTAGTAAAACGCTTGATGCAGTTAGGCCTGCGTGAAGCATATCAAACGTTTGTGGGATTAGGTTCAAATCAACGATCATAGTGATTTCTCTTTAAAATTGATTTAACGGTATATTCGTCGGTTAAAAGGAATATACAGGTTGGAAAGAAACTCATTGGCACTAAGCCGAAACGGTCACTTTCAAGCTATAAATATGGATGGATACTAGCATATTCAAGGCTTAAGAGTGGTATTTAATGTTTTTAATCAAGTGGGTTTTTGGTGTGTTAGCTTGAAATTTAGTCGAGATTCGGTCGAATATTGGTCGTCGATGTGAGGGCAAGGTAAACAATGCCCGTTTTATGTCAGTTTTAAGACTAAACAGAAATGGAGCATGATTCCCTTCCGTTATATACTTTTAACTCATTAGAGACTATTTGGAAGCCACATGCCGCACACTACCGACCCACTTACAGGGTTGAAGAGACGAACTCTCCCATTGGTCGTATTTTTGGTCAGTTTTTTGATTACTGTGTTGTGTTTTATATTAGTCGCGTTAAACCAAAACCGCGCGTTAAATATGAATTTGGATAGCTTTACTACTCACCAGACACTGAGTTTGGAAGCGTTTATCGCTAATGACGTGGCTTACATTGGTTCTGGTGCTAATTTTTTCTACGCAAATGATCCTGAAAACAGGGATAAGTTTGATCGTTTTGCACAGCAAACCATTAACGGTTCAAAGAGCTTGATTGGCTTGCAGTGGATGCAGAAAGTTACGGCAGATGAGATTGCCGAACATACCGCGAAAATGGAAGCAAAGTATCCGGCTTACCAGTTGTTCACTATCCCTAAACATGAAGAGAAAGCTTATGGCTACATTCTAAATGGAGAGCCAGCTTATATCGCGACTGATATTTACCCAAATACCGAAGCCAATGACAAAGTGATTGGTTTCTACTCTTCTCGTGAACGTTTTAGACTGATCATCGAAAATATTAAGCAGACGCGCCAAGCGAATATCTCGGACAAAGTACGTCTGATTCAAGATGGTCTAACTCAAGATACGCCTAAGACAGGCATGCTGGTTTATCACCCTGTGTTTGAAGGCGAAAGTGATAACCTACTTGGTGTTGTGATTGGCGTGGTTCGTACAACTTACTACTTTGAGAACCTGTTAGCCTCTGCCGTCGGTGATATGGACGTGTACATTCGCGTTACGGATACCGGGTTTGAAGCTGAAGACTCCCCAATTCTATTTGAAACTCAAGGTTATGAGGGAGTAACAGGGCACCATATAACTAAGACAATCGAGTTGACCAACCGAAATTGGAAGATCGATTACAAGATAGATTCCTGCATCTCTTTTTATGGCTACCTTGTGTTGACTGGCATCGCGCTAGTCGGAACAACCATCTCATTGTTGTTAGCGTACATCGTGAATATGCAGATCAGAGAAAAAGAGCGCCTGTATCAAATGCTTGATAAAAGAACAGAAGAGCTTCGTTTTCTAGCCAACCACGACAGCCTGACCGAGGTTTATAACCGACGTGCTTTCAATAAGATGTTAGATAAAGCGATACAGCGAAATGAACCCTTTAGTCTCATCGGATTTGATGTCGACAAGTTCAAAGGCATTAACGACCAATTCGGTCACCCTTCAGGGGATGCTTTACTCATTCATGTAATTAAATTGATTTCAGTGAGCTTGAAAGAGGGGGATAACCTGTTTCGTATAGGTGGAGATGAGTTCTGTATCATTTCTAGTATTACAAACCATGAAGCCCTAGAACGATACTTACAATGTATTCTAAGAACAGTGAGCCAGTCTCATTGTGAGCACAAAGGTCGACAGCTCAGTTGTACTTTGAGTATTGGTGCTGCTATTTACGCTAATGAAAACACGGAAGAGATTCTGCAAAAAACAGACAGTATGCTATATCAAAGTAAGTCGAATGGCCGAAATCGAGTGACAATTGCAGGCTAAATGAGCACTTGATACAACTAGGGTCGAGTTCTGTATTGGGCTCATGTACAATTTCACAAAATTTTTGACGAGAGAATTAGGCGACGTATGAATCACAATCGAGTTGTGTGTTTCGATTTGGAAATGTGCTGTTGGAGCGAAGACGGTGTGGGAACAACAGGAGAGATCATTGAAGTTGGTCTTGCTGAGATTGATCTAGCATCCGGTACTATCGTGAAGCGAGCACAATACTACGTTAAGCCAGAGAAAGACGAAGTCTCTCTATTCTGTGCCGAGTTAACGGGCATTACACCTCGTAAAATCGAAAAGCAGGGTCGCCCATTAGAGTCTGTCATCAAGTCGATGATTAAGAACTTTGGTGGTCCCAAAAAAATCTACGCAGCGTGGGGACGTGACGACCTTATCTTACACAAAGAGTGTATTGAAAAAGGCATCGAGCCTCCGTTTAGCGAGTTCTTAAACATCGCAACGCTTTACCGTGTTCAGAATCGCTTGAAAGACAAACGCATTGGTCACCGCGCTGCTCAAGAAGCCAAAAATATTGAGTGGGAAGGTCGTCAGCACTCGGGTTATGTCGATGCTTATAATCTTGCGAAACTCACATTAACTATGTTGTAGCTAAATTTTTAGCTCCTCTCAGCCCTGTTTAGTCAGCTTTCAGTTGACCGATTCAAAAAAGCGACCGGTTTCTTAACCCGTCGCTTTTATTTATTTCAGTTTCCAATTCATTATTTCAGGCACTAATTTTCGCCTAAAACACTTAACTTACTCTTGATGAAGTCACAGTGGTCGACGTAGAGCAGTTCTGCTGTTTTACGGATCACAGAATCTTCGATAGGGTCAATTTCCCCGTCGGCATGCGCTACTTCCCACATCGCTTTGATTAAGTCGATTCGCACTGGCTGAGATAGGTCTCTGAGTTGCGATGTAAAGTCATACAGCGATACTGATTGCTCTACTTTCGGCTCTGCTTGCGCGAGCAGTACCTTTGCTTGTTCTTCATCTAAATCCAGCAAACGCTGCAGAAGCTGTAGCTTAGCGACTCTTTCTGATTCATTGATCTGATGGTCGGCACCCGCGACTTCACACAACAAACTCGCGATGGCGATATTAGGTGATGTGCCTTGGTTTTTGCTTAGGTCCTGGCCTTCAATCAATTGTTTAAACATTGATGTGAGAGAATTGAACATAACGAGCTCCAGTTAAAATTTGTATCGGGTTCCGTAACGCTGATAGTTATCGACTATAACCATAACTATTGGGTCTACAGAGTGTGATCGCAAGCGTCTTTACTAAAAACTGACATTACGGATACGCGAGCGATAAGGAGCACTTCCTAGTCCGGTTCCGGAAAACGTGTAACCTTACCATCGCCGCTCAGGGTGGTGATCGATTGCGGTTTCCCATCGGTGTCTAGCCTCAATTCACCAATCGCACTGCGGTTTGAAAGGCGATAGAAGGTCTGATTGTCTGGGCTTCGTTTTTCGATCTTCAAGCGTTTACGCTTAGTGAAGTAGTTCAAAACTGAGCGAGGGCTGTATAACAGACGGTCCCATACATCGCAGAATTTAAGCAGCGGAGCAGGGAACTGATTTTTAATGCCACTGCAGGTGATTTGATAGATGTTCGGGCTGTTGCGGCGATATCTAAGCTTGATGTCATAAGCGAAGGAGTAGTGAACGTCACCAGAAAGTACCACAAAGTTGGTTGGTGTTTTGGTATGTGTAAAGATACTGATCAGCGTATTCGCACTGCCCGGATGTGCCATCCAGTTTTCAGCATCTATCACCAATGGCTTGCCGATTGTGGTCGCCATCTTTTGCAGTGTTTCAATAAACTTCACGCCAAACATCGGTGCAGCAGAAACGATCACCACTTTATCTTGATTCATTAACTGATGTTGAAACTCAATCAAGGCTTCCCAGTCCATTAAACCTGAAGGCTTATTCATGCGTGACTCTGAACGCCAACGACGCGTACGAGTATCCAACACAATGACTTTGGGTGAAGTCTCTATTGTGTAATGCCATTCTTCAAAGCGACTCAGCATCTCAATGAAGGCTTGATGCTTGTCTGGCTCGATGTTGCCAATAGAGTGAGTAGTCGCTGCATTGCCGGCTTCATTATGAGTTTGTTTACTAATGCGCGGTTGTTTAGTAATGAGCGGTTGAGCGACAAAAAGCTGTTTTGCTTGCTCGATAAACGTTTCATCGAAGCTCTCCGGTTTGTTACCCCAACCTTGACACATCCAGTAAGCCGCAAGGCCGTTACCAATGACTTGGGTCGCGAACTGGTTTTGGTCGACGGCATGCTCCCAACCCACGGTAAGGTTCCAATCATCCGTCACATCGTGATCATCGAAGATCATGTACGTTGGAATATGCGCGAACAGACGTTGCACTTGCGGTAAGCCAGCAATGAAATCATCCATGATGACGCTTTCATCACGCCATTGTTGCTGCTCAGTCGGTGTTAATTGGCGTCCACCTTGAGTGAAGTTATTCTCAATTAAACGCTCTCGATTGACGCATTGCCACAGTGTCGGAGACCAAACCAATAAGTACATCGCGATAAACTCAGACAGCGTGACCAAGTGGTTTTCACAATCGGTAGAGCTAAAAATCGGCACGCCACGGTTCGGGAATAACTTATCGAGCATGGATTCTGAAGCTGTGTGGTGCGGCAAATAGTGATGACGCTGGTATAAGTGGTATTCACTGTTATACAGAGCGTCACTGTTGTTGATTTGTTTAATTTGCGAGTCAGTCGGTAAGCTTTCGCCTACAAGGCCAAGCAGGTGAATCACTTGTTGAATAGCATCAAGTGTTGGGCCTGCCACATGGTCGGCGTAGATCTGATCGCCGCTCATCATCAGCATGTCGGGTCTTTCAGCGACGGTTTGATCGGCCATCTTGTTATCGGCTGAAACTAGGCTGTCTTTGCTTGGATGATGCGGGTTGCGGCAAGAGCCATGAAGAATGTAATCAGCTGAGGTCGATATCTTAAACTCAACGCGAGATTTACCGTTGTAAACAAGGTGAGGGGCGAGCTCTTTTAGTGAACCTGACTCTGTGTGAATGTCATATTCAAGCAGCGTATTAGTCGGAAACTCACCTTGTAAGCGAATTAGCGTTATCCACGCATGTGTACCGATTTGAATCGAATCATGTTCTTCAAGCGATGAGGTATAAAACGGCTGGTCTTGTGCTGCTTCAGAATCGTCTATTTCTTGAGTATGAAGCTCGGCTCTGCCTGTAAGAGGCGAGCTGGTGGCTAACCAAAGTACTACTTCAGTCGCGGTGGTTTTTCTTAAAATGGGTCCGGCGAGTAACAGGGGAAGAGATGATGTCGTAGAGGGTTTCAATACGGTACCTAAAATCGTTGGTGGCTAGTCGTCGTGGTGTTCTTTTGTTTCGAGCTTGTTCGTGTCTGGCTTTGTGGTTCCAAGCGTTGATGCTTCAAATTCTACTGAGTCAGATTCTGTTGATTATGCTCTGCAATCTCAGGCTCTGTCGTTTCAGATTCTGTTGATTCAAGAACTTCGATAACTTCTGAGCTAGAAAGTTCATGGCCCATTAGAAATATTGCCAATAGGGCATCGGCTTTGGTCTTGGTATCGGAAGGCTCGTCTAATAACAGTTCGAGCTTTTCTCGAATCATAGCAATCTCGTGCTCAACAAAGCCACGGCCTTCTTCATCCCCTTGATTGTCTTCAGGGGCATTATCGAATTCAAGAAATAGCATGTCACCGTCTAGGTTGGTATCCACCAAACGCTCAGGCAACCACGCCTCACCCATAACAATATCTGGATCGGAATCTTTGGGTAAGTGATCTATAATGTTTTGTAATTCGGAGACTTTCACAATACTTTCATTTAACCGAGAATATTCTACATTGTAACGGTCAATGCCGAGCAAACCTAAAAATAGTTAGCCGTCATGGTTAATAAATGTCTAATCAGTAACACAATATTTTTTCAAAGAGTAATTACACAAGAATGAAGCTCAAATATTTACCGACTCTTCCTTCATCTGGATTGGTTTTACTAGGTAGCGCTTTCCTAAGTGGCATTTTCGTAAGTGCTAATGCGTGGGCCGCTGAAGAGCAAGAGTGGGGCATCGCTGCAATGTTCCGTACAGCAAGCATCCCTTATGACACGTCTGGTGGCGACCAATCGGTTAGCTCATTCGTACCGATGCTGTTTTTCAAGAACGATTATGTGTTTATTGACGGTACTGAGATGGGGGCATACCTCTATCAAACTGACGATGAGAAGTGGTCTTTCAATGCTATCTCTCGCATGCGCTTTATTGATATTCCTGCATCTGAGCAGAACGCGATTGAAGGCGATACGGCGGACTTTGGTGCTCAACTGACCTACCAACTTGATGATTCTTGGTCTGTCGAGACGGAGTTAATGAGCGACAGTGAATACAACTTCCACGGTAACTTACGAGCTAAAGCCAAGTATGAAACTGGAGATTGGGAGTTTTACCCGAGCGCGACGCTGCGTTATAAAAGTGCTGATTTCAACAGTGAGTATTACTCCGCATCTAATGAAACCATTGGTGCTGGTGTTGACTTAAATGTTGGTGTTGAAACGCGTTACCATGTGGTTTCTAACTTGTACTTATTGGGTTCAACCAGTGTGACTCGATTGGACGATAACGCTTACGATTCTTCGATTGTTGAAGACCGTTATCAGGGGGAATTGTACCTTGGCTTTGGTTTCTTTAACGACAAAGAGAAAGCGCCAAAACCTAAACTGAGCAATGCGCCGTACTTACGTGTCGCACACGGCTGGGGAACGCCATCCAATATTGGCGACATCATGAAGTTCAATCGAGAGAAAGACGAATACAACAACCAGTTGACCTCGTTCTTCTATGGACACCCGTTAACCGATGAGATCTTCGGTTTGCCACTGGATATCTATTTAACCCCAGGTATTGCGCACCACTGGAGTTCAGACGTTCAATCGAGCAGCACCGAATACATTATCGCAATCAAGGCGTACTACACCTTTGATTGGCCAACTCAGTGGCGTGTTGGTGTGGCAGAAGGTATGTCTTACATCGATTCGATTACCTATATCGAAGGCTCTGAGATGGACCGTAAAGGTTACACCGCAAGCCATCTATTGAACTACTTAGACTTCTCATTCGATGTCAACGTTGGCGACTTGATTGGTAAGAATGACTTGAACAACTTATGGTTCGGTTATTCATTGCATCATCGTTCTGCGATCTTTGAAAAATCCTCTCAGTATGGTCGTATCAAAGGCGGCAGTAACTACAACACGGTCTACTTCCAATATGAGTTTTAAGCGCAGTTTTTAACGTTAGCTTTAAACCAGAGTTGACTAAGTACGAATTACATTTGACCGCGCTTTCATAGCTCCTGCGAGTGTTAGCGAGATTAATCAGCCTGATAGCTAAAGGTTTTCCCTTTGCTGTCAGGCTTTTTTGTTTGAGACTTGTGATATAATCGCGCGAGTTTAATAAGTACAAGAATAGGACACGCTTTGACTTCGTCTCCGGAAAAAGCAGATAACAACAAGAATGCAGCACAGCCAAGTTCTTCACAGAGCAAAGCGAAACCAAACCAAGCTGCATCGAAAAAATCTGCTGAACAATCAGCGAAAAACAACAAATCATCTCAGAATAGCCCAGCCTCTCTTCGTAAAGCGCTCAACGAATGTATGATACGCGATCGCTTCCGTTTGAGTAAGCGAATTGCTGGTGCGAGCAAAATTAAGAACGAACAAGCTAAGCACGCTGTCTTTGATGAGATTGCGTTAGACATTGCTAAGTCGATGATGACGGCAACTCAGCGTGCGGCACAGAAACCAACGATTGAATACCCAGAAATTCTCCCGGTTAGCCAAAAGCGCGAAGACATCGCGAAAGCCATCGCTGAAAACCAAGTGGTTATCGTGGCGGGTGAAACGGGTTCGGGTAAAACCACTCAGCTACCAAAAATCTGTTCTGAGCTTGGCCGCGGCCGCTTTGGCTTAATTGGTCACACTCAGCCCCGTCGTCTTGCGGCGCGTTCGGTTGCGAACCGTATTGCTGAAGAGATGGAAACACAGCTGGGTGAGTTCGTTGGTTATAAGGTTCGATTCAACGACCAGATTTCTGACAATACCCAAATCAAACTGATGACCGACGGTATTCTACTGGCGGAGATTCAACACGACCGTTTCTTAAATCAGTACGACACCATCATTATCGATGAAGCGCACGAACGTAGCCTGAACATCGATTTCATCATGGGTTACCTGAAAGAGTTACTGCCAAAGCGTCCTGATCTGAAAGTGATCATCACGTCGGCAACCATCGATCCAGAGCGTTTCTCTAAGCACTTTAACAATGCGCCAATTATTGAAGTGTCTGGTCGTACTTACCCAGTTGATACGCGTTACCGCCCATTAGGTGGTGATGAAAGTGATTCAGACCGCGACCAAATCGAAGGCATCTTTGAAGCCGTTGATGAGCTGTGTGATGAAGGCCTTGGCGATATCTTGATCTTCATGAACGGTGAGCGAGAAATTCGTGATACCGCAGATGCATTAAGTAAACGCAACCTTCGTGATACCGAAATTGTCCCGCTTTACGCGCGTCTATCGGCGGGTGAGCAGAACCGTATCTTCCAGTCTCATACTGGTCGACGCATCGTTCTGGCAACCAACGTGGCAGAAACCTCGTTAACCGTTCCGGGCATCAAGTATGTTATCGACCCGGGTACGGCGCGTATTAGCCGCTACAGCTACCGAACTAAAGTACAACGCCTACCGATTGAACCAGTATCTCAAGCGAGTGCTAACCAGCGTAAAGGTCGTTGTGGTCGTGTTGCGGAAGGTATCTGTATTCGTCTGTACTCAGAGGAAGATTTCGAATCACGCCCAGAGTTTACTGACCCAGAGATTCTTCGTACTAACCTAGCATCGGTTATCCTTCAGATGACAGCGCTAGGCCTAGGCGATATTCAAGCGTTCCCATTTGTTGAAGCGCCCGATAAGCGCAACATTCAAGACGGTGTAAGGCTGCTTGAAGAGCTTGGTGCGATCGCCACCGTTGAACCGTCAGCGAACAAAAACAAGAACCACGGCGACGACAAGAAGAAGCTAACCGCGATTGGTCGTAAGCTGGCAAAACTGCCTATCGATCCACGTTTAGCGCGTATGGTAATTGAAGCGCCACGTAACCGATGCCTACACGAAGTGATGGTGATCGCGTCTGCGTTGTCGATTCAAGATCCGCGTGAGCGTCCATCAGATAAGCAACAATCGTCTGATGACAAGCACAAGCGTTTCTTCGATAAAGAGTCTGACTTCATCACGTTTGTGAACTTATGGGATTACATCAAGCAGCAGCAAAAAGCATTGTCGAGTAACCAGTTCCGCAAACAGTGTAAGCAAGATTACCTCAACTATTTACGTATCCGTGAATGGCAAGATGTGTACTCCCAAATTCACCAAGCAATGCGTGAGCTAGATACTAAGTTGAATACAGAACCGGGCAGCTACGATGGCATTCACATGTCACTGCTATCAGGTCTGCTTTCGCACATCGGTATGAAAGACCAAGAGAAGAATGAGTATCAAGGTGCACGTAATGCACGCTTCCACATCTTCCCTGCGTCTGGCCTATTTAAGAAACAGCCTAAGTGGATCATGTCTGCGGAGCTGGTAGAAACCTCAAAACTTTGGGGCCGTGTTATCGCGAAGATTCAACCTGAATGGATTGAACCGCTAGCGAAACACCTGATTAAACGCAGTTACAGCGAACCACATTGGTCGAAGAAACAAGCAGCGGTAATGGCACACGAAAAAGTGATGCTTTACGGAATCCCAATCGTACCTAAGCGCCTTGTGAACTACGGCGCGATTGATGCCACCGTCAGCCGTGAGTTGTTTGTACGTAGTGCATTAGTAGAAGGTGAGTGGGAAACCAAACACGCTTTCTTCAAGCAGAACCGTAAGCTTCTACAAGAAGTCGAAGAGCTAGAGCATAAATCGCGTCGTCGTGACATCTTGATCGACGATGATGAACTGTTCGATTTCTATGACCAGCGTGTTGGTGAAGAGGCGGTTTCTGGCCGTCACTTTGATACATGGTGGAAGAAGACCAGTCAGAAAACCCCTGAGCTGCTTAACTTTGAAAAATCGATGCTGTTCCGCGGTGATGCTAGCCACGTTACTGATTTGGATTACCCGAACTTCTGGCACCAAAACGGTATCAAGCTCAAGCTGAGTTACCAATTTGAGCCGGGCGACGATAACGATGGTGTAACGGTACACATTCCGCTGCCTATCTTGAACCAGATCGACCAGAACGGTTTTGATTGGCAGATCCCGGGTCTACGTCAAGAGCTAGTAATTAGCTTGATTAAGTCGTTACCTAAAACGCTACGCCGTAACTTTGTGCCTGCGCCAAACTACGCAGATGCATTCTTGGCACGTGTGACACCGCTTGAAGCACCGTTACTGGATTCTCTTGAGAAAGAGCTACGCCGCATGACGGGTGTGGAAGTGGTACGTGATGACTGGAAGTTAGACCAGATTCCAGAGCACTTAAAGGTAACATTCCGCGCTGTAGATCATCGCAAGCGTAAGCTGAAAGAACAGAAAGATCTGCATGAGTTGAAAGAGAGCCTGAAAGACAAGGTTCAAGAAACGCTTTCTAAAGTGGCAGACGACGATATCGAGCAGCAGAACCTGCACACGTGGAGCTTTGGTGAATTACCAAAAGTCTACCAACAGAAACGTGGTGGCTACGATGTTAAAGCCTTCCCTGCGCTGGTGGATACCAAAGACAGCGTAGAGATCAAACTGTTCGAAACCGAGCAAGAGCAAATCTCGGCAATGAAATCGGGTCAGCGTCGTTTAATCTTGTTGAACGTGCCATCACCGATCAAATACTTGCACTCGAACCTGCCGAACAAATCGAAACTTGGCTTGTACTTCAACCCATACGGACAGGTACTCGATCTTATCGATGACTGTATCGCTTGTGGTATTGATAAGCTGATTGAAGAGAAGGGCGGTTTGGTTTGGGAACCAGAGCAGTTTGAAGCTCTGAAAGAACACGTACGTGCAGAGCTGGGTGATACCGTAGTAGAGATTGCTCAACAGGTTGAAACCATCCTAACCACGGCATTCAGCATCAGTAAAAAGCTGAAAGGACGCGTGGATCTTTCTATGGCATTCGCACTTTCTGACATAAAAGCTCAAGTAGAAGGTTTGATTTTTAAGGGTTTTGCCACAGAATGTGGGTGGAAACGCTTGCCGGATATTCTACGCTATATGAGAGCGATTGAACGCCGCATGGAAAAACTGCCAATTGACCCGAACAAAGATCGTCTTCACATGATCAAAGTTGAGTCAGTAATGAATGATTACAAAGAACTGCTGAATAAAATTCCAAAAGGGATCGCGGTTCCAGAAAATGTAAAAGAGGTGCGTTGGATGATAGAAGAGCTTCGTGTAAGCTTCTTCGCACAGCAGCTCGGTACGCCTTACCCAGTATCAGATAAGCGTGTTAAAAACGCGATTGATGCTTGCTAAAGGAATAAAGCTAGACGCAATGGCAAGGTTTGGGTATAAATCTTGCTTATTGCATTACTAATTGAATAGTTATTACATACAGGGCGACTTGGTGGCAATTTATTACCACTCAAGGCCTGCCACTAGGACGAAAAAGGTCGAATATGAAAAAAACGTTATTGGCACTAGCACTACTAGGTGCATCTTCAACAGCAATGGCTGATTCTTGGTTGTACGGCGGTGTAATGGGTGGTCAAAACTCATTCGCTGGTGAAGATGAAAACGCGGTGGGCATCCACGTAGGTACAGGTATCCTTCCACTAATCGGTGTTGAAGCGGGTTACTGGGATCTAGGTTCTTTCGACAACGTTAGCTACGGCAACCGTGCTAAACAAGGTGTTGACGTAAGCACTGCTTACCTAGCGATCAAACCAAGCATCGACTTCGGTCCTCTTCACGTATACGCGAAGGGTGGTCTTCACTCATACGAAGTGAAAGGCGATAACTTCAAGCAAGACGATGTAGACGTAATGTACGCTGTAGGCGCTGAATACTTCATCTTCGGTCCACTATCTGTAGGCGCTAGCTACCAAAACTTCAAAATGAAAGATGACGACGCAGGCGTTTTCTCTCTAAACGCAACTATTCACCTACTGTAATCAATCAGTAAAACGATCGTAAATAACGGTCGGATAGTCGTTAAAGAGTTCGTTAGAATTCATAAAAAATGCCAGCTTGATAGCTGGCATTTTTGTATCTGTTAACCGGGTAATTGCAACTCTGTTTTCTTCTAACAGGCAGCGGGTAGACGGTTACTTTTTACTGTTCAGAATACGCTGGATTCTTGGGTTAATCGCTTTGCCGTGCTGGCTTTCGTACTCTTCACGTTTTAAATCGTTTAGGTTTTTCACTGAGTTAGCGGCAAGCAGGAATTGCGGCAACTCCGTTTCCAGCATGCCTTTCTCATCTAAACGTTTTGCTTCCAAGTAGTACTTCTTAAACAGACCATCCAGCTTGTTTTCAGCCGTACGCTTCAAGTCATACAGTTTGTTCTGAATCAGCCATTTTTCAATTTTGTTGGCAGCGGTGCGAGACAACACACGGATACGGCTATCCAGCAACTCTTCTTCAGTTAAAGAATCTTTCAGGATCCACAGCTCACCCATTTGCGGCGGCCAGCTGTTGCCAAGCTGAATACGTTCGTGGCAGTGCATTAAAACGCGGTTAAGGCCGTCTGAATCAACAGAGTTGGCAAACTCAATGAACTTACCGCTTGGCTCACTACCGTACTGATATTCCCACTGCGTTTCGTACACGCTCAAGAAAGAGCCGAACACGTGAATACACCAATCGGTTAGTTCCAGCTCTGCAGGATCTTGATCAACAACAGGTACTTGTTGAGACGCACCAGAATCCGCAGCTTGTGCAGCCGCTACATTAACTTCAGTGCTTTTTGCTTCAATTATTTCAGATCGTGCAGGAACGTCAGATACAACAGGCTCAGAAGGTTGGCTTTTTGCCTTTTTGAATGAGCTGCTGCCTGAAGCGTTCAGATGGGCTAAGCTTTTGTCTATACCCATTTCCTTGAGCTTGTCCTGCATTTCCTGAATATTGAGAGGTCTTCTGCTGTTGTTGTCTTTCATTTTGCTTCTCGTTAACTAGCCAGTACTGCAGCTTGGATTCAATCCGAGATAATGGCATTAATTCATTGGCTTTGGCTTTATACCAGAGGACAAATTTCTTCCATACTAAACTATGGTCACCGGTCAAACCGGAGAATTTAAACGCACGTTCTGCCCATGATGGTATCTCTTCTTCGTTGAGATCATGAGTAGAGACGGTGTTGCTGTTCATTGAGCCTCGACCTTGTGGGCGAGGGGCCTGCTGCATATGTTGCATTGGTGCCGGAGCAGGCTGAAACTTAGGTGCAGGTGCAGGTGCA
>NZ_JBFRNU010000061.1:0-40626 GCF_041471145.1 Vibrio sp. 10N.261.54.A5
CGATGAACCATAAAAAAGGCTCTTACCATTATCACTTTCTTGCGAAGGATAAAGGTAAGAGCCTTTTCTGTTTTCCCTCTATATAAAGAGAGAAAAAATTAATTAGTTTAAGCGGTTACGATCGTTGTCGTCGTCTTTCTTCTCAAACTCACCTTCAAAGGTGTTGCCGTCTTTTGATTGGTCAGATGGATCGCGATTGAATGGGTCTTGTCCAAATGGGCTCTGGCCAAAACCAGCTTGTCCACCGGCATGGAAACCACCAGACATGTTGGTCACCACCATTTTTTCCATCATTTTCTTGGCAATCATCGCTCTTGGTGCTGGCAATAATACCAACATACCGAGTGCGTCCGTCATAAAACCCGGAGTCAGCAGCAATACACCGGCAACTGCAAGCATCACGCCTTCAAGAATCTGTTGTGCTGGCATTTCGCCTTGTTGCAAACGACCTTGCACAGACATAAGTGTCTGAATGCCTTGGCTACGAACCAGCGATGCACCCACAAATGCAGTGATCAAAACCAACGCAATAGTTGGCCACAATCCTAAGAAGCCACCAACTTGAATAAATAGCCCAATCTCAATGATGGGTACGAAGATAAATAGTAATAATAAGATAGGAAACACACGCCCTCCTTTGTTACTTGCAGTTTACGCTGAAAGCCCTAACAATCTCAAATTTATCCTGTAAATAAGCGTGTTTATTGACCAAGAATAACTTTGCAAAATATTGACGAAACAAAACCGAAAAAGGTGATCCACTTAATATTTTTATGCGCTAAGTACAGTATCATGTGCCACATAAGTCAGGACGGATTTATCAGCCCAATATTCTAGCGAACGGAGTATTTGCACACAGAATAGGCTAATAACTAACTATATAATCAGAATAATTCTCTAAGGATCCTGTTATGGCTACTCAATCAGAAGCTCAAGTTGAAGCTCCTCAAGCTACTCGTCTCGAAGAAGATCTATTAGGTCAACGTCATGTTCCGGCTGATGCTTACTACGGCATCCACACTCTACGCGCAGTTGAAAACTTCAACATCTCAAATGTAACGATCTCAGATGTACCTGAATTCGTTCGCGGTATGGTGATGACTAAGAAAGCAGCGGCTTTAGCAAACAAAGAGTTAGGTGTAATTCCAAGCGAAGTGGCTAAATACATCATCCAAGCTTGTGACCTAATTCTAGACACGGGTAAGTGCATGGATCAGTTCCCATCGGACGTTTTCCAAGGTGGTGCTGGTACTTCTGTAAACATGAACGCAAACGAAGTTGTTGCGAACGTGGCTCTTGAACTTATGGGCAAAGAAAAAGGCCAATACGAGTTCATCAACCCGAACGACCATGTAAACCGCAGCCAATCTACAAACTGTGCTTACCCAACTGGCTTCCGTATCTCTGTTTACAACAGCGTTCGTAAACTGATTGATGCGATCGAATACCTAAAAGGTGCATTCGAGCTTAAGAGCCAAGAATTCAACACGATTTTGAAGATGGGTCGTACTCAGCTTCAAGACGCAGTTCCAATGACGGTTGGCCAAGAGTTCCACGCTTGGGCTGTAACCATCAATGAAGAAATCAAAAACCTAGAATACACTTCAAAACTACTGCTTGAAGTAAACCTAGGCGCAACGGCTATCGGTACAGGTCTGAACGCAGCACCGGGTTACCAAGGCCTAGCAGTGAAACACCTAGCAGAAGTAACAGGCCTAGAGTGTGTAGCGGCTGAAGATTTAATCGAAGCAACGTCTGACTGTGGCGCATACGTAATGACGCACGGCGCACTTAAGCGTCTAGCAGTTAAGCTATCTAAGATCTGTAACGACTTGCGTCTACTTTCTTCAGGTCCACGTACTGGTTTGAACGAGCTAAACCTACCTGAACTGCAAGCAGGTTCTTCAATCATGCCTGCTAAAGTAAACCCAGTTGTACCTGAAGTAGTAAACCAAGTTTGCTTCAAAGTTCTAGGTAACGACAACACGGTTTCTTTCGCTGCGGAAGGTGGTCAACTTCAACTGAACGTAATGGAACCTGTTATTGCACAAAGCATGTTTGAGTCTCTAGACATCCTAACAAACGCTTGTGTGAACCTACGCGACAAGTGTGTAGACGGCATTACGGTGAACAAAGAAGTATGTGAATCACACGTATTTAACTCTATCGGTATCGTCACTTACCTAAACCCATACATTGGCCACCACGAGGGTGACATTGTTGGTAAGATCTGTGCTGAGACAGGTAAGAGCGTTCGTGATGTGGTTCTAGAGCGCGGTTTATTAACCGAAGAAGAACTTGATGACATTTTCTCTGTTGAAAATTTGATGCATCCTCAGTATAAAGCGAAGCGCTACGAATAAAGTTAGCGAGAAAGGGTTCCAAACGGAGCCCTTTTTTAGGCTCCAATACGGTTAACCATGATTATTTTGTGGATTTCCGTTGGTTGCGCTTTTGCCAAATTGAATCTAAACCATAGAACTATTATGTGAACATTCCAGCGGCGAATGTTCACATAATAAAATCTAAATGAGGTGTTACTTATGATTGCAGTAGAACTGTTTGTCGTCCTGCTCTTTATCTTTTTGGGGGCCAGAATTGGCGGTATCGGTATTGGTTTTGCCGGTGGTGCTGGTGTTATTGCCCTTTCACTTATTCTTGGCGTTCCAACAAGCCAATCTTTCATCCCGATCGACGTAATCTTGATCATCATGTCAGTTATCACCGCAATTGCTGCAATGCAAGTTGCTGGCGGTATGGACTGGTTGGTACAAATTGCCGAAAACTTTTTGCGTAAACACCCTGAACGCATCACCTTTTACGCGCCGATTGTGACCTTTGTAATGACACTAATGGCGGGTACTGGTCACACAGCATTCTCTACGTTGCCTGTTATTGCAGAAGTAGCAAAAGGCCAAGGTGTTCGTCCTTCTCGTCCACTGTCTATCGCAGTTGTCGCTTCTCAAATTGCTATCACAGCTTCGCCAATCTCGGCTGCAGTTGTGGCTTTCGCAGCAATGTTGGCACCATTTGGTGTTGATTACCTAACGCTATTGATGGTTTGTATCCCAACAACCTTCATCGCTTGTATGGTTGGTGCGGTTGTTGCTAACTACATGGGTAGCGAATTGAAAGACGATCCTGTTTATCAAGAACGTCTAGAGAAAGGTCTAATCAAGCTAGCAACAGAAGAGAAACGCGAAATTCTACCTACAGCGAAGAAAGCAACGTACATCTTCCTAGCTGCAATTGGTTTCGTGGTTTGTTACGCAGCGGCTATCTCTAGCTCTGTTGGCCTAATTGAAAACCCGGCGCTAGGTCGTAACGAAGCGATCATGTCTGTAATGCTGGCAGCAGCAGCGGCTATCGTGATGTTCACTAAGATTGATGCAGCGAAGATTTCTTCAGCACCAACGTTCCGTTCTGGTATGACGGCATGTGTATGTGTACTTGGTGTGGCTTGGTTAGGTTCAACGTTTGTAAACGCACACGTTGCTGAAATCAAAGACGTAGCAGGCGCTCTACTGGCTGACTACCCATGGATGCTGGCTCTTGTTCTGTTCTTCGCTTCTATGCTGCTTTACTCTCAAGGCGCAACAACAGTTGCACTGATGCCTGCAGCACTAGCGATTGGCGTAGCACCACTAACAGCCGTTGCTTCTTTTGCTGCGGTAAGTGCGCTGTTCGTACTTCCAACTTACCCTACGCTACTAGCAGCGGTTGAGATGGATGACACAGGCTCAACGCGTATCGGTAACTACGTATTCAACCACCCATTCTTCATTCCAGGTGTGGTAACAATCAGTACTGCGGTAGCACTCGGCTTCGCATTCGGCGGTCTGTTTATCTAACATTCGCTGGTGATTGAACATTTAAAAGGAAGCTTCGGCTTCCTTTTTTGTTTTCTGCTCAATGTGTTATTTGATACGCATCAAATAACCATTATAAACTTTAAAAACCGCCTAAAAATAAAGTTTGAATAAAATTCCAAGATTATTCTGCCTAATCATAAACAACACCTACCAAATCAATCTCCTTCCACTTCCAGTTAATCCACAACGAATATTAATCCAAGCTAACTAACCAAAAAACCTTGACGATTTTCTGCCATTTTTTAGCCCTTTCATTAGCCATTATTTTTGTGAACAGCACCAAACTTAAATACCGGAGTAAGGAATAAAATAACCGCAGCTAAATTAAATCTAACTTCATTTGGATTAGTAAATATAAAAACAACCTTAATTTAAAGTCAGCAACTTTATATCGTTGAGTGCTTTATAAGTGTCCGTGTATTTACAATCTATAAATCATTAGTCGCTAATTCACATCACTTCTATTTAAGATGATGTAAGGAGATAGCCATGACAACTCAAACGATACCAAGCGAGAAAAAAAAGGGCGGCTTCTTTGCCAACTTTAAATTCCCTTCTGCCTACACCATTCTATTTATTCTGATTGCGTTCGTCGCACTGCTTACCTGGATTGTTCCAGCAGGCCAATACGACCGTGCAATGAATGAAGAGCTAGGCCGAGAAGTACCCGTAACCGGAACCTATCAAGCGGTAGAAGGTAACCCTCAAGGCGTGATTGATGTACTGCTCGCGCCTATTGACGGCTTCTATGACCACAATAGCTATGAAGCGGCGGCTATCGACGTTTCGCTGTTCATCTTAATCATTGGTGGCTTCTTAGGGCTAGTAACCAAAACGGGTGCCATTGATGCCGGTATCGAGCGCGTCACCGCCCGCTTAGAAGGGCGAGAAGAGTTGATGATACCAATACTGATGGCGCTATTTGCCGCAGGTGGTACCGTCTACGGCATGGCGGAAGAATCACTGCCCTTCTATACATTGCTAGTGCCGGTAATGATGGCAGCTCGCTTCGACCCTCTTGTTGCCGCTGCGACCGTACTGCTTGGTGCAGGTATTGGGGTGCTGGGTTCAACGATTAACCCATTCGCAACCGTGATCGCTGCCAACGCCTCTGGTATTCCATTTACAGACGGTATCGTGTTGCGCATTGCGATGTTGATTATTGGTTGGGGTATTTGTGTTGCCTACGTAATGCGTTACGCAAGAATGGTTCAAGCCGATCCAACAACATCAATTGTCTACGACAAATACGAAGAGAACAAAGCGCACTTCTTAGGTAATGCGAGCGGCGAAAAACTTGAATTCACCGCGACTCGCAAACTGATTCTGACCATTTTTGGTGGCTCGTTCGCTGTAATGATTTATGGTGTATCCGTTGCTGGATGGTGGATGGCTGAGATCTCAGCGATGTTCTTAGCAGCAACCATCATCGTTGGTATTGTGGCTCGCATGAGCGAAGAAGAGTTTACCACCAGCTTCATTGATGGTGCCCGCGACCTACTTGGCGTTGCTCTCATCATAGGTATTGCACGTGGTATCGTAGTGGTGATGGACCGCGGTATGATCACCGATACCATTCTCTTCTCAGCAGAACAGATGGTAACGGGGCTTTCTTCGGTTATCTTCATTAACGTGATGTTCTTCTTAGAGATTCTACTGTCGTTCTTAGTGCCATCGACCTCTGGCTTAGCGGTACTGACCATGCCAATCATGGCACCACTGGCCGACTTTGCTGGCGTAGGTCGTGACTTGGTTATCACTGCGTACCAATCTGCATCTGGCTTGGTGAACCTAATCACCCCAACCTCTGCGGTGGTGATGGGTGGTTTGGCGATTGCTCGTGTCCCTTACGTGCGCTGGGTTAAATGGGTGATGCCACTAGTCGGTATATTGATGGTGTTCTGCATTGTTGTACTGAGTATTGGTGCGCTGATCTAACTAACAGCACTTCACTCCTTTCTCATCCAAAGCCGCTTCTCACAGCGGCTTTTTTATTGTTCCCTCTCAATGTAACCCTCTGCCACTGAAACAGCTCCTCAAAGCCATACACGCGATATTCAAGGTTCTTCTGTTCGTAGCCAAGCTCAACTAAACTCAAAGCACTCGCAATAGAAGAATCAATCCTACTTTTAAACATCTAATTTTCTTGATGAAATAACACTCTATTTTCAACCATGATGTTTAAACAAATAGTTAGTCACTTATTAGCGTTAATTATATTTAAAGTAATTAATAGCCTAATAAACAGACGAGGATTAATGCCCTTTTCTATCAAAAAACACACTTAAACAGCCGATTTTAAAATGTGATCGCAACAGCTTTATTCGCATTTACTTTGTTAATAAACAATTAATTCCACATCCAAAATTAAATATCTAAATAAAAACACTGCATACTTCCAAGCTAAGTACACTCTTATCAATAAAACTATTCTGCATATAATCCCTCGTAAATTAGATTCTAGTAAGTTTCGTCAAAAAAGCGTGCATAAAGTTCCCTAACTGCTAACTATTTAGAATGTATTATTCATAACTGAAAGTGCATAAAGTTTGTTAAAACCCTTAATTTTAAAGGGCTGCGGGATAAAAAACGATTTGTGATAGATCTCTAAGAATACCTGACTAGCAGGCGTAATATTAATTCCAGACAAGAGATATGAATAAATAATTCATTCTTCTCAACTGAAAATAAATAATTACTCTTAGCGATAAAAGTAATTCAAATATATAAGAGAGAGACGATCATGAGTAAGTTCTATGTAGGTTCTGAAATAGGTCAATTACGCCGCGTTCTAGTTCACCGTCCAAGACGCGCACTGACTCACCTAACACCCTCTAACTGTCACGATTTACTATTTGATGACGTACTGGCTGTTGAACGTGCTGGTAAAGAGCATGACGCATTTACTCAAACGCTGCGTGATCAAGGTGTTGAAGTTCTTCTTCTTACTGACCTACTAGCAGACACGCTAGCAGTGCCAGAAGCGAAAGATTGGCTTTTGAATCATCAAGTTTCTGATTACCGCTTAGGCAAAACTTTTGCTAACGATGTGCGCTGCTACTTGGGCGACTTACCAAACCTAGAACTAGCAAAAATCCTAACGGGTGGTCTGTCTTACGCTGAGATGCCAATGAAATCATCTTCAATGATGCAAGGCATGCACGCACCAACCGACTTCATTATCGAACCGCTACCAAACCACCTATTTACTCGTGACACATCTTGCTGGGTATACGGTGGCGTATCCATCAACCCGATGGCGAAACCTGCTCGTCAACGTGAAACCAACCACGTTCGCGCTATTTACCGCTGGCACCCAACATTTGCTGGCCAAGACTTCATTAAGTACTTCGGCGATGAAGAAAACATCAGCTACGACAACTCAACCATTGAAGGCGGTGACGTTCTTGTAATCGGTCGCGGTACGGTTCTTATCGGTATGTCTGAGCGTACAACAGCACAAGGTGTTGAGCACTTAGCATCTAGCCTATTCAAACACGGTCAAGCGAAACAAGTTATCGCAATGCAGCTACCAAAACACCGCTCTTGCATGCACTTAGACACCGTTATGACGCACATGAACGAAGATACGTTCTCTGTTTACCCTGAAGTGGTGAGTAAAGACGTACAGTGCTGGAACCTAACTGGTGATGAGTCTGGCGCAGTGAAAGTGAAAGAAGAAGGCTACTTCGTAACAGCTATCGAAAAAGCACTTGGCGTAGACAAGCTAAACCTAATCACGACCGGTGGTGACAACTTCCATGCAGAACGTGAGCAGTGGAACGATGCAAACAACGTTCTAACGGTTAAACCTGGCGTTGTGATTGGCTACGAAGGCAACACCTACACCAATGAAAAATACGATAAAGCAGGCATCACAGTTCTTCCTATCCCTGGAGATGAACTTGGCCGCGGTCGCGGTGGCGCACGCTGCATGAGCTGCCCAATTGAGCGTGATGGTATCTAATCACTAAGACGAAAACGGCCAAGTTGAATGATCTTAAATAATCTCAGCTTGGCCAAAATGAGAGAACACAATTATGACTAAGCAAACTGTTGTTGTTGCACTCGGCGGTAATGCCTTACTTCGTCGCGGTGAGCCGTTAGAAGCCGATGTTCAACGCCGCAATATTGAAACGGCGGTGAAAACCATCTCTGAAATCGCAAAAGTGTACAACGTGGTGTTAGTACACGGTAATGGCCCACAAGTTGGCTTACTTGCTCTGCAAGGTTTGGAATACAAGAAAGTCAATCCATACCCGCTGGATGTGTTGGGCAGTGAGACTCAAGGCATGATCGGCTACATGTTGATGCAAGAGTTCAAGAACTACCTGCCTAACCGCAACATCTCGTGCATGTTGACCCAAATGACGGTTGATCCAAATGATCCTGCGTTTGCGGATCCAACGAAGCCGATTGGCCCGATCTACGAAGAAGCGGAAGCGCGTGAATTGGCGGAGAAATTCCACTGGATCGTAAAACCCGATGGCCAACATTTCCGCCGTGTAGTACCAAGCCCACGCCCTACCGGCATTGTTGAACACGAAGCGATCACTCAGCTTATCGATGCAGGCCACCTAGTGATCTGTACTGGCGGCGGCGGCATCCCAGTGAAAAAAGAGAACGGCAAATTAGTCGGTGTGGAAGCTGTTATCGACAAAGACATGTCTGCGGCTTTCTTAGCGAAACAACTGGATGCGGATGCGCTACTGATTCTGACCGATGCAGACGCTGTGTACCTGGATTGGGGCAAACCGACTCAACACGCACTGCGCAGCACCACACCAAGTGAACTGGCGCAATTCGAATTTGATGCAGGCTCAATGGGGCCAAAAATTGAAGCATCGTGCGAATTCATTCAGCAAGGCGGCAAAGTCGTCGGTATTGGTGCACTCGAAGATGGTTTGCAAATCCTGCAAGGCTTGGCGGGCACCAACATCACCAAAGATTAATCTACTCGCGAGCTTTTCAAACCTTGCGAGAAAACTGAATCACCGTTTGAACTGAAATTAATACACAAAAATTGAATCGCGCTTTCTTGAATTTTCTTTCCCTGTAACAAGAAAGCGCCTAAATCTAAGAAGGAATACATCATGGCTTTTAACCTACGCAATCGTAACTTCCTAAAACTACTAGATTTCACTCCACGCGAAATTCAACACTTATTAGATCTTTCTATGGAGCTAAAAAAAGCGAAGTACAACGGTTACGAACAGCCAACACTAACTGGCAAAAACATTGCGCTTATCTTTGAGAAAACCTCAACTCGTACTCGCTGTGCATTCGAAGTAGCGGCATTCGACCAAGGCGCTCGCGTGTCTTACTTAGGCCCATCTGGCTCTCAAATTGGCCACAAAGAATCAATGAAAGATACCGCTCGCGTTCTTGGCCGTATGTACGATGGCATTGAATACCGCGGCTTCGGTCAAGAGATTGTTGAAGAGCTAGGCGCTTACGCTGGAGTTCCAGTATGGAATGGTCTGACTGACGAATTCCACCCTACACAAATTCTTGCTGACTTCCTAACCATGACGGAATACGGCCGTGGTAAACAACTGCATGAAATCAGCTTTGCTTACCTAGGTGATGCTCGCAACAACATGGGTAACTCTCTGATGGTTGGCGCAGCGAAAATGGGCATGGACATTCGCCTTGTTGCTCCAAAACAGTTCTGGCCACAAGAAGAACTATTGGCTCAGTGTCGTGAAATCGCAGAGCACACAGGTGGCAAAATTACACTGACTGAAGATGTTCAAGAAGGCGTGCAAGGTTGTGACTTCCTGTACACCGACGTTTGGGTATCAATGGGCGAAGCAAAAGAAGCATGGGCTGAGCGTATTAACCTAATGATGCCTTACCAAGTGAACATGGAAATGCTCAAAGCAACAGGCAACCCACATGTGAAATTCATGCACTGCCTACCGGCTTTCCACGGCGAAGATACAACCGTCGGCAAACAACTTGCTGCTGAATATCCGCAGCTTAAAGATGGCGTAGAAGTGACGGACGAAGTGGTCGAGTCTGAATACTCAATCGTGTTCGATGAAGCTGAAAACCGCATGCACACCATCAAAGCAGTAATGGTTGCAACACTAGGCAGTTAATTACCTAAACAGCTAAGAATCGAAACAACTAAGAAGTTAAGCACTCACTTGTTCGCGAGACGTTGACAAGTTAAGTGTAATGACAGGGAAATGCGGGCGGCGAACTTGGGATTTAGCCCTTGGATAAAGCCCGCATTTTTTTTCATGTACTTGAGGGCATTATCGCCCCAAAAACCCTGAGATTTTCTGTTTCAACAAGGGCTTAAATCAAAGCAAAATGTAGAGGTTATTTCGCATAAAAATCCATTAAATGAATACTTTACAGAAAGTATTGCATGCCGTTTTTATCTGAGTATAATCCTCCGCAATTTGTCTTAAGAGAGCAAAAAATGAACTGCAATTCTGTCGCACATGATTGTCAAACTACACGCCAAAGAGTGGCGGTGGTGTCATTTTTATTTTGCTCTATTGATCGTTTCGAAGCCTCCTATTTTTAGGGGGCTTTTTTTTGTCCGCAATTTGACTGTATGCATAGAAGGAAGACCCGTTATGGCGCATTCGTTATTTAACAAGCACATCATCTCCATACCTGAGCTCACTCGTAATGAACTGGAGCTTATCGTCGACACAGCAGCAAGACTCAAGGCCGAGCCAAACCCAGAGTTGCTGAAAAATAAAGTCGTTGCGAGCTGCTTCTTTGAGCCTTCAACTCGAACTCGCCTTTCATTTGAGACCGCCGTCCAGCGCCTTGGTGGCACGGTCATTGGCTTTGATAATGGCGGTAACACCTCACTGGCGAAGAAAGGCGAAACACTTGCCGATTCAGTGCAGGTTATTTCATCCTACGTCGATGCCTTTGTAATGCGTCACCCACAAGAAGGGGCAGCACGTTTAGCGTCTGAATTTTCTAACGGTGTGCCGGTAGTAAACGGCGGCGACGGTGCTAACCAGCACCCGACGCAAACCTTGCTGGACCTGTTCTCGATTTACGAAACACAAGGCACGCTCGATAACCTCAATGTGGCGTTCGTCGGCGACCTAAAATATGGCCGTACCGTGCACTCATTGACCCAAGCACTATCGAAATTCAATAACGTGCGTTTCTTCTTTATCGCGCCAGAAGTCTTAGAGATGCCAGATTACATCTGTGAAGAATTGGAAGAGATGGGCATCCAATACAGCACTCACAGCAGCATTGAAGAAGTCGTGCCGGAACTGGATGTTCTGTACATGACTCGCGTGCAGAAAGAGCGCTTTGATGCGTCGGAATACGCACACATGAAATCGGCTTACATCCTCACCGCCGATACATTGAAAGACGCTCGTCAAAACATGAAGGTACTTCACCCGCTGCCACGCGTCGACGAAATCACCACCGACGTTGATAAAACGCCACACGCTTACTACTTCGAACAAGCTGAAAACGGTGTATACGCTCGCGAAGCCCTATTGGCCCTAGTTCTTAACGACACTTTATAAGCAGGAGAAACAGTCATGGTTAAACAAACTCAGCTACAAGTAGAAGCGATCCGTAACGGCAGCGTGATTGACCACATCCCTGCTCACCTTGGTATCAAAATCCTTAAACTGTTTAAGCTACACAAGACAGAACAGCGCATCACTATGGGCTTAAACCTGCCATCATCGGCACTTGGCCATAAAGATCTAATCAAGATTGAGAACATCTTCCTGACCAAGGAACAAGCCAACCAATTGGCTCTTTATGCTCCGCAGGCAACGGTCAATCAGATTGAAGAGTATAAAGTGGTTAATAAGCTAACCCTTGTGCTGCCAGAGCAAATCCACAGTGTCTACTCTTGCCCGAATAGCAACTGTATTTCGCACGGTGAACCTGTCGAAAGCAGCTTTAAAGTGCAGCTAAAACAGGAAAACGTGCAGCTAAAATGTCACTACTGTGAAAAAGTATTCTCTCGCGAGATCATGAGTGAAATTCGCTAACCCTTAGCGCCATTATCACGGTCTCCAAAGCACCCTAATACCGATGGATATTTATGCCAAACTTGGAATAAACATCCATTTAACAAAAGAATAAAGCTCCAAAATAAAAGCAATTAACTAGAATTTTATTTGGTGATCCCCTTCAAAAAGATAACTATCCTTTAGTGGTAGACTCAATGGGTAGACGATCATACATCACGCATACCTTCCCTCTTTATTTCGGGATTCATCGGTAAGCCCTATTTAACAATCGTACTCTACGGCTTTGGGAGTACGCTCGGCGCTATGGACAAGCGATAACCACATGTTGACCTTAAGGAGTTGTTCATGAACCCAATCACTGAGCACGGTTGCTTGTATTCAGCTGAAGATAAAACACTGACTGCAGCGTGCAAACGCTTACTACAACAACAAAGCTTCTCGACCCAAAATCAACTGCGAGAGAAACTCGTCGATATTGGCTATACCGGTATCAGCCAATCGACCGTATCTCGTATTTTGTCACAGCTTGGTGTTGTCAAAATTCAGAATGCTTGCGGTAAAAAGGTTTACTGCATCACGGTTGAAAGTGCACCGGTTCGTGTCGATGCATCCATCTCATCGCAAATCGAATTCATCACTCATAACCAAGCGATGGTCATCGTAAAAACTCATCCAGGTTGTGCTCAATTAGTCGCAAGATTAGTCGATATCGACCCACATACTGAGATTATCGGCACCGTTGGCGGTAATGATACCGTGCTTATTATTCCAAAAGATACGATGAATATTGATGCTTGCGAACAAGTAGTAAAAGCACGCTTGGGTGTAGCTTAAATGTCTCTTTTACAAAGGCAAGTCACTCAAGTTGAATTGCAGCTCCCCACTCGATTACCCAATAAAATCGCTATCCCGCCTTAGGGGATATTTGTTTGCCGATGAAACTAATAGCAAACTATTACGGTCTGATTGAGTTAAGATACCTTCAACTCCATTTTGATGACTAAATAGTATGCGACGACTTGCCACATTACTTTTTGTTTGTGTTTCCCTATTCACCCAGCCTGCGTGGGCGCTATTTGGGAACGACAACGCCGAGCCAAGCTTCGGAGGCAATAACAATGGTTTTGTCCCTGTAGACCAAGCTTTCCCTTTCAATTACTACCAGCAAGACGACAAAGTCCTTCTCGACTGGCAAGTAAAAGAGGGCTACTACCTCTATCAACATAGCCTCTCGTTCACCGGGAAAAATCTCGCTATCGGTAATGTTGAATTAGAAGATGGTAAGCCGCACCAAGATGAATTCTTCGGTGAGGTGAGCATTTATACTCAGCCGTTATTCGTGCAAGTTCCTCTGCAGAGTTACCAAGATGGCTCACAGCTGATCGTTAAGTATCAAGGCTGTGCGGACGCAGGGTTCTGCTACCCACCAGAGACTCGTATCATCGACATTGAACCTTTCACAGCAACAGATTCTGCTAATTCGCAAGGTAGTGACTCACAAGCTTCATCTTCTGCTGGCAACGAAACCGATGTTTCTACGCAACCAACATCTCCGAAAGCAGACGTTGTAAGTAACACGACTCAACAGCCAAATGCCCCTGTTTCAAAAGAAGCAGGCTTAGCCGATAAGCTCGGTGACAGTTGGTGGACCCCTCTATTATTCTTAGCACTCGGTGTTGGTTTAGCCTTTACGCCGTGTGTGCTGCCTATGTATCCGATTCTAACGGGTATCGTTTTAGGTGGTGGCAAACTCAGCCAAGGTCGCGCGCTGATGCTGTCCTTTATTTACGTGCAAGGCATGGCGTTAACCTACACCTTATTAGGTTTAGTGGTTGCTTCAGCAGGCATGCAGTTCCAAGCCGCTATGCAGCACCCTTACGTGCTGATCGCGCTGAGTGTTCTGTTCGTGGCGTTGGCAATGTCGATGTTTGGCGTTTATAACCTGCAACTGCCAAGCAGCATTCAAACTTGGCTCAACAATCAAAGCAATAAGCAGCAAGGTGGCAATACCTTGGGCGTATTCGCAATGGGCGCTATCTCTGGCTTGGTGTGTTCACCTTGTACCACGGCGCCATTGTCAGGCGCGCTGCTGTATGTGGCTCAGAGTGGCGACCTATTTACCGGTGCGATTGCTCTGTATGCATTAGCCATGGGTATGGGTATTCCGCTGATTTTAGTTGCGGTATTTGGTAATAAGCTATTGCCTAAAGCGGGCAGCTGGATGGACAAGGTGAAGATCGTATTCGGCTTTATCTTGCTGGCAGCACCTATCTTCCTGCTAGAGCGCATCATTCCTGAATTGTGGGCAACCGTGCTTTGGTCTGGCCTTGGCTTCATCGCCTTTGGTTGGCTGTACCATAGCAAGAATGCACTGCCATTCGGCGGCTGGAAGCAGAGTGCGGTAGGCATCATCGCGATGCTTGGCTTGTTTGCTTCGGCACAGCCTGCATTGAACTATTGGTTTGCGGAGAAGAGCGTAACGGTAGAACAACAGCACATCCAATTTGCACGCATCAACACGGTTGAAGAGCTAGAAATCCAGCTCATCGAAGCGAAGAAACTCGGTAAGCCTGTGATGCTCGACTTCTACGCCGATTGGTGTGTGGCGTGTAAAGAGTTCGAGAAGTACACCTTCCATCAAGCTGATGTGGAAAACAAGCTTTCTGACTTTGTACTGCTACAAGCCGATGTAACGAGAAACATGCCTCAAGACATTGAACTGCTTAAACAATTACAGGTACTTGGCTTACCGACGATTGAGTTCTGGGATGGCGAGGGTAACCATGTTCCAAATGCTCGTGTAACCGGTTTTATGCCTGCTGATGTATTCTTAAAACACATGCAAAACCACCAGCTATAACGGCAATATTCACTAAAATATAAGCCGAATCGAAAGCCGCACCGCCCCTCCGTAACGAGATGGCAGTGCGGCTTTTTTGCTATTCAGAGTAACGCTTTCTTATTCCGGGGATAAAAGTCGATATGGTTCAGACTTTTAATGCATAGAGATTGTCCACATACTCAATCAGGATGATAATAAATATTAACTAAATTGTTAAAAGTATGAACGTCATGGACTCGACCTATACCATCATCATTGCTGATGACCACCCTCTCTTTCGCAACGCCCTGTTTCAGTCAGTTCATATGGCGATCAGTGGTGCGAACCTGCTTGAGGCCGATTCTCTCGATGCCTTACTGACTCTGCTAAAGAAAGAAGGCGAGCCGGATCTATTACTGCTCGATCTGAAAATGCCGGGCGCCAATGGCATGTCAGGCTTAATTCAACTGCGCGCTGAATACCCAGATCTACCGATTGTGGTGGTTTCTGCCAGTGAAGATGCCAGCGTGGTCACTCAGGTGAAGAGCCACGGTGCGTTTGGCTTTATTCCTAAGTCGAGTGATATGCGTGAGTTGGTGAGTGCACTGAATCAAGTGCTGAATGGCGACCCGTTCTTCCCTGAAGGGCTTATCACCAATAATGCAGCGTGTAGCGACCTTGCAGAAAAGATTTCCACACTGACGCCTCAGCAATACAAGGTATTAGGGATGCTTTCTGACGGCTTGCTTAACAAGCAAATCGCGTATGAATTGAATGTTTCGGAAGCGACCATCAAAGCACATATGACGGCCATCTTCCGTAAACTGGATGTGAAAAATCGTACTCAAGCGGTTATCTTGCTACAAGAAGTCCACAATTAAGCTTCACTGATATCCTCTTCTAAAGTCGTCTTAGGTAAACATAAACCCAACCTGACGACTTTATGATCATCTATCTCTGCAACCACCCAAGTGATGTCATGCCACTCAAAGCTATCACCCAATACAGAGTGTGCGCCAAGCTCTTGAGCAACCAATTGTTTTAGCGTCATTTCTCGCTCTTCTTCCGAGCCAAGTTCAATACCATAACAATCACTCACTGCCGCAACTGATAGCTCAACATCCAAGAAGAAGTCACCAAAGAATCGTGCCGCCTCTTCTGCTAGAGGCGCCTCACTGAACAACGAACTTAAGCTGTCCAAATCTTTGTCTTGACCAAGCACACATAAGATATCGTTCGCCTCTAACACGGTGCTGCCTGATGGGTGAAGCATGGCATCTTGTCGAAACACTGCCGCAATGCGCGTCCCTTCTGGCATAGATAAGCGTTTAAGCGGCTCGCCGACACACCACTTCTCGTCTTTCAATTTGTAAACAAACATCTCCCACTCACTGGTCGGATAAATCTCCATACCGGTACGAGAAATCGGTGTTGGCGTCGGTGGTAAAGTCACTTGAGCGAGTCTTGCAACTTTCATCAAGCTACCGCCTTGAACAATCAGCGAAACCATAACCACGAAGAAGGCGATATTGAAATACAGCTGAGCATTGGGCAGGCCTGCCATCATCGGGAATACCGCTAAGATGATTGGTACTGCACCACGCAAACCTACCCAAGAAACAAACCAGCGTTCTTTGGTGGAAAAGCTTCTGAACGGCAGTAAACCCAACCAAACCGACAGCGGACGAGCAAACAAAATCATACCGAAGGCCAGTGCCAGCGCAGGCAGAGCAATGTCCATCAACGTTGATGGCGTCACCAATAAACCCAATACCAAGAACATCACGATCTGGCTTAGCCACGTCATGCCATCAAGAACATTAAGAATAGAGTGTCGAGAGCGCGTCGGACGATTACCAATGAACAAGCCCACTAGGTAAATCGATAAGATGCCGCTGCCGCCAAGCATGTTAGAGAACGCAAACAGCGCCACGCCCCCACTGAGTACCAGAATGGAATAAAGGCCATCAGCCAATTGTACTCGATTGATTAAGCTCCATAGAACCCAGCCGCCGCCAATACCAACAAGAGTACCGATACCAAACTGCATCGCAAAACTTTGCAGTAGGAAGTTCATTCCCATCTCAGCGTCAGGGTTACCTAACAGCGCAATTAAGGTCACCGTCAGGAAGACCGCCATTGGGTCGTTAGTGCCCGATTCGATCTCTAGGGTTGAGCCAACACGCTCATTGAGACTCTGTCCTTTCAGCAAAGAGAATACCGCTGCCGCATCGGTTGAACCAACAATCGCCCCGACCAAGATGCCCTGCATTAATGACAAGTCAAACAGCCAAGCCGCCATTAATCCGGTTAAGGTTGCTGTACATGCGACACCTATCGTCGCCAGCGAGAGCGAAGGCCAGAAAGCGACCTTGAAGCTCGCCACCTTGGTTCGCATACCGCCATCCAACAGAATCACGGCAAGCGCAAGGTTACTCACCAAGTAGGTCAGTGAGTAATCATCGAAATGAATATTACCGGGTCCATCTTCACCCGCTAACATACCAACGAATAAAAAGATCAAAAGAATCGGAACGCCCAATCGTGAGGACACTTGTGAGAAAAGCACACTGATGGCGATGAGCACCGCACCAGTTAAAAATAAGTGGTTGATAGTTATTGCGTCCAATTCGTTCCCCCAAAGAATAAAACTCAAGATATAAGCATGTTGATCTTCTGCCGTTTAGCAAGGCACGGTCGGTGAAAGTGCCGTTGTTACTATAACAAACTTATGTTTCGCTTCGTGTCATAAGCAGGGCTAAATACCGTTTCTCGGTCATTTAGTTGTTAAATTTTATGACTCGCAGTCTAATTCATCCCTTTTTGTTAGACCTTTGGCTAATTTAACAACATTGTAACATCACATTTTTCTATGGTTATGTCTCCTAGCTCCCATATTTCAGTACATTAGCGCTAATACCATCCCGACTAAAGTTGCACAGATCCCTTGACTTATCCTTGCTACATTCTAAATCGTAACATTACGTTAACACGCTATTTTACAAAACGGTTTCACAAAAACAGTTTCTACGAAAACGGAATAAAGGAGAAGGCAATGGCGTTCGAATCTACGGAACATGCTCAAGCCTACTGGAAGGAAAACTTGGGAATTATGGGAACACTGCTCGCGGTCTGGTTTGCGGTGTCTTACGGCGCTGGCATCTTATTTGTGGATGCCCTCAATACCGTTCAGTTTGGCGGGTTCAAGCTAGGATTTTGGTTCGCTCAGCAAGGTTCGATATACACCTTCGTGGCGCTGATATTTATTTACGTTGTCCGCATGAATGCGCTCGACAAAAAATACAACGTACAGGAAGACTAGAGGCTAGAACATGGATATTCAAACTTGGACGTTTATTCTCGTCGGTATTACTTTCGCGGTATATATCGGCATCGCAATCTGGGCTCGTGCAGGGTCTACTAGTGAGTTCTACGTTGCTGGCGGTGGTGTACACCCAGTAGCAAACGGCATGGCGACCGCCGCTGACTGGATGTCGGCAGCATCATTCATCTCAATGGCAGGTATCATCTCATTCGTTGGTTACGACGGTGCGGTTTACCTAATGGGTTGGACAGGTGGTTATGTACTACTTGCGCTATGTTTAGCACCTTACCTACGTAAGTTCGGTCAGTTTACGGTTCCTGATTTCATCGGTGAGCGTTACTACTCGAAAACGGCACGTATGGTAGCGGTATTCTGTGCAATCTTCGTATCGTTTACGTACGTTGCAGGCCAGATGCGTGGTGTGGGCGTTGTATTCTCTCGTTTCCTAGAAGTTGATATTAACCTAGGCATCATCATTGGTATGGGTATTGTGTTCTTCTACGCAGTACTAGGTGGCATGAAAGGCATCACTTATACGCAGGTAGCTCAATTCTGTGTCCTCATTTTCGCCTTCCTTGTTCCAGCAATCTTTACCTCAATCATGATGACAGGTAACCCACTTCCACAAGTTGGTATGGGCTCTACGCTATCAGGCACAGATGTTTACCTTCTTGATAAACTGGATGGACTGACCGAAGAACTCGGATTTACCGCCTATACCGAAGGTAACAAGAGCATGGTAGATGTATTCTTCATCTGTGCGGCTCTAATGGTCGGTACTGCGGGTCTTCCACACGTAATCATTCGTTTCTTCACGGTACCAAAAGTACGTGATGCTCGTATCTCAGCGGGTTGGGCACTACTGTTCATCTCATTGCTATACACAACAGCACCAGGCGTTGCAGCATTCGCTCGTGTAAACATGATCGAAACAATCAACGGCCCTGACATGCAAGGTGTCGCTGCAGCGGACGCACCAAGCTGGTACAAAAACTGGGAAAGCACTGGCCTAGTAGGTTGGGAAGATAAGAACGGCGATGGCAAAATGTTCTACTCGGGCGATGAGCGCAACGAGATGAAGATTAACCGTGACATCATCGTACTGGCTTCTCCAGAGCTAGCGAAACTACCAAACTGGGTTGTAGCACTGCTTGCAGCCGGTGGCCTAGCAGCCGCACTATCAACAGCCGCGGGTCTACTATTGGTCATCTCAACGTCGATTTCACATGACTTGTTGAAGAAAGGCTTCAGACCAAACATGACCGACAAGCAGGAGCTGTTAGCCGCTCGTCTGGCAGCCATGGTCGCGATTGTCGGTGCCGGTTACTTAGGTA
The DNA here is from genome assembly GCF_041471145.1 of Vibrio sp. 10N.261.54.A5. Classification (NCBI taxonomy): domain Bacteria; kingdom Pseudomonadati; phylum Pseudomonadota; class Gammaproteobacteria; order Vibrionales; family Vibrionaceae; genus Vibrio; species Vibrio sp. 10N.261.54.A5. Next base: position 19,338 of record NZ_JBFRNU010000061.1, read on the forward strand.
TTAACCCACCAGGCTTTGTAGCACAGGTAGTAGCGTTTGCCTTCGGCTTAGCCGCAGCATCCTTCTTCCCAGCGATTATCCTAGGTATCTTCTACAAGAAGATGAACAAGGAAGGCGCAATTGCAGGTATGTTGTCAGGTATTGCCTTCACAGCAAGCTACATCATCTACTTCAAGTTCATTAACCCAGCAGCAAGCACACCTGAAAACTGGTGGTTTGGTATCAGCCCAGAAGGCATCGGTACGCTAGGTATGTGTCTAAACTTCGTAGTATCGATTGCTGTAAATAAAGTAACTGCTGAAGTACCACAAGATGTACAAGATATGGTTGAGAACATCCGTTACCCGAAAGGTGCAGGTGAAGCTCACGACCACTAAGCACGACCATTAAACAAAGATGTTTAGCAAAAAATGAATCAGTACTTACATTGTAGGGATTAGGTACTGACTCCAGAAAGCCGATACTTCGTGTATCGGCTTTTTCTTTTTCTGCTCACTTTATAAAAAGATAAACAAAGGGTTGTTTTTAAAATTTTATTTGATAATAATTATCATTAACATCCAATAAAGAGATGCAGATGATGATGAAAGAGCAGCAGGTTCTCTATTCGAGATTTTACAAAGCACAGGATCGCTTTGCTTCATTAGAACAAGTTCAAGGCCATGAGCCGTTTGTAATTCGAGAGTATATCGAGTGTGCACTGACGCTTTCGGCTTACTATGAAAAGCATGCCGCTCAAGAAAACATCTTGTTGTGCGAGCTGTATCTACGCCAAGTTTTCTTTCATTTGATTGAAGCGATTGAGTCTCCTCAGCGCAGTTTCGCCTTTCGTCATATCTGCCTAGACTCTATTCACTCACCACTATTTTATTTGAAGCGCCACTACTGCCAGCAACCTCAAGGCCAAGCGCGTTTTTTGAATCTCAGCCAAACACTAAAACAAGTCCAAGCCCCACTTGGCTAACAAGGATAGAACATGACCCTACAATTTCGGATTGAAAAAGACAGCATGGGCGAAGTGAAAGTCCCTGCCGATGCGCTATACCAAGCACAAACTCAGCGTGCAGCGGATAACTTCGCGTTTAGCTCTCACAAGATGCCGACAAGTTTTATTCAAGCACTGGCGTTAATTAAACAGGCAGCGGCAGATACCAATGCTCAGTTAGGTCTACTGGAAGGTGATATTGCCAACGCGATAGCCGAAGCCAGCCAAGAGATCATTGAGGGTAAACACCTCGATCAATTCCCTATCGATGTCTACCAAACCGGTTCAGGTACCAGTTCCAACATGAATGCCAATGAAGTGATTGCTACGCTTGCCTCAAGAAGCTTGCAAGGCGACGTGAACCCCAATGATCACGTCAACATGGGCCAAAGCAGTAACGATGTGGTGCCAACCGCAATTCAAGTGAGCGTTGCTTTGATGGCTGAAAATAAGCTATTACCTGCATTAACTCACCTTTCTGAAGCACTCACCATCAAACAACAGGAACTTGCGGAGGTCGTGAAGACCGGCCGAACTCATCTAATGGATGCGATGCCAATGACCTTTGCTCAAGAGCTAGGTGGTTGGAAATTTCAGATAGAACACGCTAAGCAAGCAATAGAGAACACCCTGCCCGCTATCAAGGCTTTAGCACAAGGTGGTACTGCGGTTGGAACAGGGATCAATGCTGACCCACGCTTTGCCGATAAGTTTGCGAGTAACCTGTCTCAATCGACAAAGATCAGTTTTAGCTCGAGTGAAAACTTCTTTTTTAGCCTCAGCAGTCAAGACGCGATCGTTGCGCTGTCAGGTCAGCTCAAAACGGCAGCAGTTGCGATCATGAAGATCTCAAACGATCTTCGCTGGATGAACTCTGGGCCGTTGGCTGGCTTAGGGGAAATTGAATTACAGGCTCTACAACCAGGCTCATCGATCATGCCTGGCAAGGTAAATCCTGTGATTCCAGAAGCTGCAGCTATGGCGGCGGCGCAAGTCATTGGCAACGACACCACCATTACCGTAGCCGGACAATCAGGTAACTTCCAACTTAATGTGATGCTGCCAGTGATTGCTCATAACGTGTTGGAAAGTATTGAGTTATTGGCAAACAGCTCAGTCGCTTTAGCGGACAAAGCCATCGCGACCTTCACGGTACGCCAAGACAATCTCGATTTGGCACTGTCAAAGAACCCAATCCTAGTGACCGCACTTAACCCTGTGATTGGCTACTTGAAGGCGGCTGATATTGCCAAGAAAGCTTACAAAGAAGGCTTACCAATTCTGGATGTCGCAGAAAGAGAAACCGATCTTAGCCGAGAAGAGCTCAGTAAACTGCTTGATCCAACCACACTGACACAAGGTGGCATTGCTGGTTAGTTATTGAATTAACAAGCGAATCGGCGTTCGCAAAAAAAACAGAGACAAAAAAGGCCTCATCTGAGGCCTTTTCACTATCCGCTCACGAACGTACTAATCCGAGCCTGTTAACCCAAACTAGCTCACTCGATTCAAGACCGCTCTTAACTTAAGTGGCTTCACTGGCTTGGCAATAAAGCGAAAGCTGTTGGCCTTTATCGCTGCCAACATGTCATCGGTTCTATCGGCACTAATGATGACCCCTTCAAAAGAGTCTCCTAGGCGCAAGCGACACTGCTGCAGGACTTCGAGACCCGTTCTGCCATTATCTAAACGGTAATCAGAGAAAATCACATCAGGTAGCCAACCCTCATCTAGGCACTGCAAGCTTTCGACCAAATCAACCGCCGTCTTAACCTCACAGCCCCAACGTCCGATCAGGTTTTCCATACCGACTAAGATTTCTCGTTCATTATCGACACACAATATCTTGAGATGTTCGATGTCGCTGGTCGCCATTGGCGTCGAAGCTTGCACAACTGGAGCCACTTTTTCCGCTCTAGCTAAGGTGATGGAAAAGACACTGCCTTGCCCCGGCCATGAGCGCATCGAAATTTGATGGCCAAGCACATGAGCAATACCTTTCGAGATAGCCAGCCCTAACCCCAATCCTTGATCGGCTCGTACTTGGCTGCCACGAGTAAACTCTTCAAAGATTTCTTGTTGCTTGTCTTCATCGATACCGGTTCCATTATCCCACACATCAATTCGAACCTGTCCATTCACTCTTCTCGCACCCAGTACCACTTTCCCTTCCGGGTTATAGCGGAACGCATTGGTCAAAAAGTTCTGAATCACACGCCTCAACAGCTTAGGGTCTGAATGAATGAACAATGACGACGGAATCATCTTAAACTCAATTTTCTGTTGTCTCGCTAGAGCGCTAAATTCCGCGTTCAAATTGGTTAATACGTCATGCACGGCAATCGCGTGAATGTTGGTTTCTAACTTTCCGGACTCCAATCGAGAGATATCCAGCAAGTCACCAATCAAATCTTCTGCGGCGCCAAGTGCACTCTCGATGTGAGATGACAATTGCTTCACCTCTTGCTCTTTTGCCACCTCAGACAGTGACGAAGCAAATAGACGTGCGGCATTGAGCGGCTGCATCAAATCGTGGCTTACCGCGGCTAGAAAACGACTCTTAGATTGTGATTCTTGATCCGAAATCTGCGTGGCTTTTACCAAGCGATGATTCAGTTTTTCGAGCTCTTGAGTTCGCTCATGCACTCTCGATTCCAAGCTTTCATTGGCATCTTTTAGCGCTTGCTCTGCTTGTCGGAATACCGTGATGTCGGTAAAGCTCATCACAAAACCACCACTTGGCATTGGGTTACCTTGCACCTCAATCACTCGGCCATCAGGACGAATACGAGAAGAGGTGTGTCGAGTGCCTTGCTCAAGGTGATAAACACGGCGGCGAACGTGATCTTCCGGGTCACCTGGGCCACACAACCCTTGCTCGGCATTATGACGAATCACGTCTGAAATGGGTCGCCCAACCTGAATCAAACCCGCAGGGAATTCAAACAATTCTAGGTAACGCTGATTCCATGCAACCAGCCTCATTTGTTTGTCGATTACTGCGATGCCTTGGCCAATATGTTCAATCGCGCCTTGCAGTAAACCGCGACTGAAGTCGTACAGCTCCGAGGCTTCATCAACGATGGTCGCGACTTCTTCAAGCTGCATGTTTCTTCCCTGCAAAGCAGAAGTAAGTACTAACTTAGCAGATGAAGCACCGAATACACCGGCGAGCACGCGCTCTGCGTGTCGAATCAGACTCGCAGGCGCTTGTTGATTAGGAAGCAGCGGCTGCCCGTGTTGTTGCCAATAGCTGTGTAAAGCACTTTTCGCACGCTTACGGCCCACAAAACGCGACGCCAGCATCTCTAATTCAGCGACCGTCACTCGGTTCTGGTAAAGGCTGATATTCTCGTTTTCAGGCAGCGGCGTGCCAACAAATGCTGCTGATTGTAAGCGCTCACTTAGGCTTGGGCGAGTCGTCATCGAAACCACGGCATAGCACAAGGTATTAAGTACAATACTCAGCACAATGCCCCAGTTTGAACTGCTGATATTCCAGCTACTGAGCAGTTCTGGCGGCGTGATAATCCACAGTAAAAGGTTACTTTCACTGTCGCCAGCCAACATGCTGGTTTGGCTCATCAAGGTAATCAGCCAAATCAACGAGCCCACCATTAAGCCGACATACACGCCCTTGCGGTTACCCGGGCGCCAGTACAAACCACCAATAAGTGCTGGCGCGAATTGAGCAATCGCAGCAAAGGAAAGAAAGCCAATCGCTGACAGTGAATGGATGGTATCGAGCGCCTGATAAAACAGCCAAGCACCCAGTAACAGCAGTAAAATTAGCCCGCGGCGAATCACCAATAGCAGGCCAGAAAAGTGTCGATGGGTTCTTTGAGTTAGGCGCATACGGCGCAGTAACAATGGCATCACTAAATCATTCGACACCATGATCGCCAAGGCGATGGTCGACACTATCACCATGCCACTTGCCGCAGACGTACCACCAAGGAAAGCCAGCAAGGCAATGTGATTAGCGCCTTCTGACATTGGCACACTGATCACATAGGTATCCGCTGGCATACCAGTAAGTAGTCCTTGTCCTGCCCAAGCAATTGGCAGCACGAACAGTCCCATCAAAATCAGGTAAAGCGGAAACAACCAACGAGCGGTATGCAGGTCTTGAGGACGTTCGTTCTCTACCACCATGGTATGGAACTGGCGTGGCAGACAGACAATCGCCAACATGGTCAAAACGGTATGAATAATTAAGGTCGGAATATTGGGTGATTCGTAGGTGGAAGCCGCCACATCAAGCAAGTCGATCTTGTCGCTGCTCATCGCCAGATACATGATGAATAGGCCAACGATCAGGAATGCCGCGAGCTTAACGATGGATTCAAACGCCACCGCCATCATCATGCCACGGTGATGCTCTGTGTTATCAATGTGTCTTGTACCAAACAGCATGGTGAAAATAGCCAAAGCACCGACCACAAACCAAGACACATGATAGTCCTGATAACCGAAGTCAGCCGCTAGGTTGGGTGCAACAATATCCAACCCCATGGTAATACCACGCAGTTGCAGAGCAATATAAGGAAGGATACCAACCACGGCGATAACCGTCACCGCCACCGCTAAGCCCTGAGATTTTCCATAACGAGCCGCGATAAAGTCGGCAATGGAGGTGATATGTTCCCGCTTCGCAATCAGGATCAGCCGCGCCAAGATCCGCCAGCCTAGTGTAAAGACTAGAATCGGGGCGAGGTAAATGGGTAAAAAAGACCAAGGGTTGTTACTCGCCTGCCCGACCGTTCCATAGAAGGTCCAAGAGGTACAATACACGGCAATCGAAAGGCTATAGATCCACGGGCGCCAACGCGATAGCCAACGAACCTGCCTGTCTCCATACCAAGCGATCAGAAATAACACGCCCAAGTAGGCTAAAGAGACTGGAATTACTATCCATCCTTGCATTGAAAACCCTTTTTTCATCCATAAAAAAACCTCTCCATAAGGGAGAGGTTTCATTTAACTAAGGATGGGTGATTAACTCAATCGCATCGCTTAAATTCTGTGCTTTAGACTCTAATTATCAGCATTTGCTGTGAGATTCTGACTGTTCCGAATCTGATTGATTAATCTCAACCACTGAACTTCTTTCATCCAACTTAATGAACAGAGCAAGTGCACCCATTGCAGCCATGCCCCAGAAGATATTTGCGCCCCAAAGCTCATAACCCCAACCACTTAAGGTGGTCATCAGTGCAATAAAGGCACCTAATGGAATCGCGTTATACAGGGCTTGTAGCGCAACCATCTTGTTTTGTTCTTCAGATTGGATGTATTGAATCGCGGCGATGTGTGCCATGGCAAATGTCACACCGTGCAGCAACTGCACCATCACCAGTGCAAAAATCGCCGTGGTTGATGCGGTAATACCCCAACGCGCCATCACCCCAATAGCCGCGACGACAAACAAAGTACGCAGTGACCAGCCTGAGAATAATCGCTTACTCAGAGCAAATACGGCCACTTCAGCAACAACACCTAAACTCCACAAATAACCGATGATAGCTTCTGAGTGACCCGCTTCTTTCCAATAAATCGCACTAAAACTGTAGTAAGCCGCATGACTACCTTGCAGCAGCGCCATCAAGGCTAAAAACTTTACCACTGACGACTCACGCAGCAGTTCACCTAGTTTTGGTCGCGCCGCTTGTTGCTCAGATTGTGTTACTGGCATCACATTGGGGTTTCTCATCGCAAGAATCAATGACAGCAACACACCGGCAAGCGCAGTATACAAAATCATGTCAGTGCCGAATTGTGCCACCAAATAGCCAACAACCGTTGAACCTGCGATAAAGGCAATTGATCCCCAAAGACGAGTTCGGCCGTAGTCGAGCATTTTCAAACGACTGTAATGGTTAGCCATCGCATCAGAAAGAGGAATGATCGGCCCACAACAGAGGTTAAACAGTACCGTTGCCAACAACATCAGTATAAAGCTGCCACCGGTGAAGAAGTGGAAACCGACAAACAGCAGCGCAGCGAAACTCAAACAGCGTAGCGCTGGCATCAAGTGTTCCACTTTATGGATACGCGGCGTAATCACTAAGTTGGCCACACAACGAGTCGCAAAGCCGATACCAATCAATACGCCAATATCACCAGCAGACACGCCTTGGTCTTCAAACCACAACGCCCAAAATGGCAAATACACGCCATACGCAAAAAAGAAACCAAGAAAATACTGAGAGATCCAGCCATAGGGTGAAGGGCTAAACATAAATGACCTATAAAGTGTGCGGAAAAAGGCAGCACCAATTATGCCTATCTCGCATACGATGAAAAAGGGAATTATTACTGGGATAGTATTCCCATATTCAATGGGTCTGGATATCGCATTTCAACAAGAGATTTCACGCTCATCAATACTCATACTCGCATTTAGACTAAAGTCGTCTGGAGCTTCGCTGGTATTTTGTCAGACTGATTAAAGACTCCCATTTCTTCTTGTGATGCTTATGCCTGACAAATTTAATATGCAGCACCCGCCCTTCGATAGCCTGTCCGACGCCGAACAGTTGAAGCTTCGCTCTTCATTAGACGTGGTGTATTACCGCTCTCAAGAAGTGATACTGGAAGCTGAAAGGCCGAGCCGACACCTGCATATTTTGATCAAAGGAGCTGTTGAAGAGCGCGCGAGCAGTGATGGTGAGATTTACGCACACTATGCCAATGACGATATTTTTGATGTCCGCAGCCAGTTTGAACCCCACACCAAACACCAATATATCGCACTCGAAGATACATTAAGTTATCTGCTGCCCACCGATATTTTTCTTGAGCTTTACCACGCCAATGGCCAATTCGCTGCCTACTTTGATAGCAACCTATCAACACGAAAAGCTTTGATAGAAGCCGCCCAGCAGCAACAGAATCTTGCCGAGTTTATATTAACCAAAGTGGATGACTCTATCTATCACCCACCACTGATACTTGAACCAAACCAACCGATCAACCAAGTCACTCAAACCCTTAAAGAACAAGGGTTAGACTCGGCCCTAGTCCATTTGGAACATAATGTTCCAAAAGCTTTTGGATCATCGTGTTCCTTGTCGTATGGAATCGTCACTCGAACCAATTTATTGCATGCTGTGATGCTCGATAATTTCACACTGGATGCGCCTGTCGGTGAGATCGCAACGTTTCCGGTGATGCACGTGAACCAAGGCGATTTCTTATTTAACGCCATGATTACCATGACCAGAAATCGAGTAAAAAGGTTGATGGTTTGTGATGGTAAAAATGCGGTCGGCATGGTGGATATGACACAGATTCTCAGTGCATTCTCCACACACTCCCACGTTCTTACTTTGCGTATTGCGCGCGCCACCAGCGTTGAAGAATTGGCAATGGCATCCAACAAACAACGTCAACTGGTCGAGAGCTTGCTCAGTAATGGGATTCGCACACGCTTTATCATGGAGCTGATTTCTGCGGTCAACGAACAGATCATAGAGAAGGCTTTTGAGTTGGTGATCCCACCTGCACTGCATAATCATTGCTGCCTAATCGTGTTGGGTTCTGAGGGGCGTGGAGAGCAAATTCTCAAAACCGATCAAGACAACGCTCTGATTATTCAAGATGGTTTGGAATGGCATCAATGCCAAAGTGCCATGAACGACCTCACCCATACCCTTCAACAATTGGGTTACCCACTGTGCCCGGGCAACGTAATGGTCAACAATCCGAAATGGGTGCATTCAGAACAAGAGTGGAAACAAACCCTCACCCATTGGGTAAAAAAAGCCACGCCAGACACCGTGATGGATATCGCGATCATGGCAGATGCACACGCAGTAGCGGGGAATAGAGAGTTATTAAAACCTGTAAAGCAGCACCTCAGTGATTTAATGCTCGGACAAGAATTGATTCTGACGGAGTTCTGCCGCCCGGCGCTGAACTTCTCAGTTCCCCTGACCCTGTTTGGTAATGTGAAGCAATCTAAGTCCGGACTCGATATCAAACAAGGCGGTATTTTCCCTATCGTGCATGGTGTGAGAGCGCTTTGCCTAGAACATGGTGTCACGGTCAACAACACCTTCGAACGCATTGAGCAGCTGGTCAGCAAGAAAGTATTAGAGCAAAGTACTGCCGATAATCTCAGTGAAGCACTCAAGCAATTCTTTAAGTGGCGCTTAGCCCAAAGGCTTTCTCAGCAGCACAGCAGCAACAAGATTAACGTCAAACTGATGGAACGAGCAGACAGGGATCTGCTTCGTCATAGCCTGCACGTGGTGAAGAAATTCAAGCAATGGCTCGGCTACCACTATCAGATACGGGATTAGGCATTGAACGATGAATAGGTTGGTTCGCTATTACTGGCATCACAAGCTCAAAGGCTCCCTCTATCAGCCTCTGTTTACCGCGCCTATTGATCATGAATATGTATCGCTCGATTGTGAAACCACCAGCCTAGATCCCAATCAGGCAGAATTAGTTACCATTGCCGCGACCAAGATCATCGGTAACCGAATCATTACCAGCCAACCTTTTGAAGTCCGGTTGCGCGCCCCCCAATCGCTCGATTGCAATTCAATAAAAATCCACCGTATCCGTCATCAAGATCTAAAGCACGGCATCGAAGAAAAACAGGCTTTAATCGAGCTACTGAACTTCATTGGAAATCGTCCTTTAGTCGGCTATCACATCCGCTATGATAAAAAAATTCTCGACCGCGCCTGTTTAAAACAGCTTGGATTTCCACTGCCTAACCGATTAGTCGAAGTGAGCCAACTCTATCAAGACAAACTCGAAAGACAGCTGCCCAATGCCTATTTTGATCTCAGTATGGACGCCATCTGTCGCCAACTCGATTTACCTATCCCGGTCAATAAACATGATGCATTACAAGACGCTATCTCCGCTGCGCTGATCTTTGTGCGCCTGAAACATGGTGACCTTCCCCGTTTCAACTCTTCTTATTCTTAATTCAACCACTGGCGCTTCACATAGAGAGCAACATCTCAAAATTGAACTTAACTCGCTATTTTGTAAGTGAAAAGCAGCGTCTCATCCTAAAGTCTAATTGTGGAAATCGCCGTCCTAGCCGAGAGTGATAACACAAAGACGGTTCTGTAATAGACCTAGAAACTGAACACAAAGGAAGTTGCCAGTTCATTAGGAATGTAGGCACAAGGAGAGATGCAATGAGTGAAGCCCACGTTTATCCGGTAAAAGAAAATATTAAATCAACCACACACGCGGATAATGACACTTACCTAGCCATGTACCAGCAATCTGTTTCTGACCCTGAAGGCTTTTGGGGTGAACACGGAAAAATCGTTGATTGGATCAAACCTTTCACACAAGTAAAAAACACCTCTTTCGATCCTGGCCACATTGATATTCGCTGGTTTGAAGATGGCACGCTTAACGTTTCGGCTAACTGTATCGACCGCCACCTTGCTGAGCGCGGTGATGAAGTCGCTATCATCTGGGAAGGCGATGACCCGGCAGATGATAAAACTCTAACTTTTAATGAACTGCATAAAGAAGTGTGCCTGTTTTCGAATGCTCTAAAAGAGCAAGGCGTGCGCAAAGGTGATGTGGTTTGTTTATACATGCCAATGGTGCCAGAAGCGGCAGTAGCCATGCTGGCGTGTACCCGTATCGGTGCGGTTCACACAGTCGTATTTGGTGGTTTCTCACCAGAAGCACTGTCTGGTCGTATTATCGATTCAAATTCTAAAGTCGTTATCACTGCCGATGAAGGCGTGCGTGGCGGCCGTGCTGTTCCACTGAAAAAGAATGTCGATGAAGCACTGACGAACCCTGAAGTGAAAAACATCGAGAAGGTTGTTGTATTCAAACGCACTGGCGGTGATGTGGCATGGCACGAACATCGCGATGTGTGGTGGCACGATGCTATTGCTAATGTATCTGCAGATTGCCCACCAGAAGAGATGAACGCAGAAGATCCACTATTCATCCTTTATACGTCAGGCTCAACAGGTAAACCTAAAGGCGTTATGCACACCACAGGTGGCTACCTTGTTTATGCTGCGATGACCTTCAAATACGTATTCGATTACCAAGAAGGCGAGACTTTCTGGTGTACAGCCGATGTGGGTTGGATTACCGGTCACACATATCTTGTTTACGGACCGCTTGCTAATGGCGCAAAAACGATTCTGTTTGAAGGCGTGCCAAATTACCCGAACACCAGCCGCATGAGCGAAGTGGTCGATAAGCACCAAGTTAATATTCTTTATACGGCGCCAACGGCTATTCGTGCATTGATGGCGAAAGGCAATGAAGCCGTTGAAGGTACTTCTCGTGACAGCCTAAGAATCATGGGCTCAGTGGGTGAACCTATCAACCCAGAGGCGTGGGAGTGGTACTACAAAACAATCGGTAATGAGCAATCTCCAATTGTTGATACATGGTGGCAAACAGAAACGGGCGGTATCTTGATTGCACCGCTACCAGGCGCAACAGACCTGAAACCGGGCTCTGCAACTCGTCCATTCTTCGGTGTGCAACCGGCACTGGTTGATAACATGGGTAACATCATTGAGGGTGCAACAGACGGCAACCTAGTGATTCTTGACTCTTGGCCAGGCCAAATGCGTACCGTTCATGGCGATCATGACCGCTTCGAACAGACTTACTTCTCGACCTTTAAAGGCATGTACTTCACCAGTGACGGCGCTCGTCGTGATGAAGACGGTTACTACTGGATTACGGGGCGTGTCGATGATGTACTTAACGTATCAGGTCACCGTATGGGTACTGCTGAGATTGAATCGGCTCTAGTCGCGTTCGATAAGATTGCAGAAGCCGCGATTGTGGGCATCCCTCATGATATTAAAGGCCAAGCGATTTACGCTTACATCACGCTGAATGATGGTGAGTTCCCAACCGCAGAGCTTCATAAAGAAGTAAAAGACTGGGTACGTAAAGAGATTGGCCCAATTGCAACGCCAGATGTACTGCACTGGACCGACTCTCTACCAAAAACTCGTTCGGGTAAAATCATGCGTCGTATCCTGCGTAAAATCGCGACTGGCGATACAGGTAACCTAGGTGATACCTCGACACTGGCCGACCCAAGTGTGGTTGATAAGCTGATTGCCGAGAAAGCAGAACTGGCATAAGCAACCAGTCACAGCAGCTAATCACTGTTTAAAACAGCACTTTCTAAACCGTCACCTATGTGGCGGTTTTTTTTATGGCTGATCTTGATCTCAAATATCCCGCCCCAAATTAAGGCTAAGACGCTTTTTTGTTAAGTTGGTAACAATTCCAAGCTGTATCAATAGGAGATTAGACCAGTAAATTGCTGCGATTTGCGCTGAATTAGCTATAATCTGGTTCTAATTTTTAAATTTGGGTTTTTCTCACTGGAAATTAACCGCAAATTTTCAATAAAATGGCAACATTCACGTTCGTAAACACGATAAAGGAAGATAGCCCCACGATGTCTACAAAGTTTCGCATTCTAGTTTTAAATGGCCCAAACCTTAACCTGTTAGGCCTTAGAGAGCCCGCACACTACGGTTCTCAAACACTTGACCAGATTATTAGCTCACTGACCGAGCAAGCGAAAGCACACGATGTTGAGCTATCTCACTTACAGTCAAATCGTGAGTACGAACTGATTGAAGCTATCCATAGTGCTTATCAAAATGTTGATTTTATTATTATCAACCCAGCAGCCTTTACACATACCAGTGTGGCACTGCGTGATGCACTACTTGGCGTTGCCATACCATTTATTGAGGTTCATCTATCGAATGTTCACGCGCGTGAACCATTCCGTCACCACTCTTACCTATCTGATAAAGCAGAAGGTGTGATTTGTGGCTTAGGTGCCCAAGGTTATCAATTTGCTTTGACCGCTGCGCTCAGCAAGCTCAACTCAAAGTAAACATAAACAACGAACTATTACTAACCTACTCAGTCATAGAGTAAGTTCAATTAACAGATAAAGAGAAAGAAACAATGGATATTCGCAAAATCAAAAAGCTAATCGAATTGGTTGAAGAGTCTGGTATTTCTGAGCTAGAAATCTCTGAAGGTGAAGAGTCAGTACGAATCAGTCGTAACAGCACTGCACCTGTAGCACCTGTTCAATATGCAGCTGCTCCAGCACCTGTAGCGGCAGCAGCTCCTGCGGCGGCACCTGTAGCAGCAGAAGCAGCGGCTCCTGCAGTTCCAGCGGGTCACCAAGTTCTTTCTCCAATGGTTGGTACTTTCTACGGCGCTCCAAGCCCAGACGCAAAACCATTCGTTAAAGTTGGTCAATCTGTAACGGCTGGCGAAACGCTATGTATCGTTGAAGCAATGAAAATGATGAACCAAATCGAAGCTGATAAATCTGGTGTTGTAACAGCTATCCTAGTTGAAGACGGTCAACCAGTAGAATTCGACCAAGCTCTAGTAATTATCGAATAATAGAGAGCACTCATTATGTTAGATAAATTAGTAATCGCGAACCGTGGTGAGATTGCACTACGTATTCTGCGTGCATGTAAAGAGCTTGGCATTAAAACGGTAGCGGTTCACTCAACTGCTGACCGTGATCTTAAGCACGTACTGCTTGCAGACGAAACCATTTGTATCGGTCCAGCTCGTGGTATCGATAGCTACCTAAACATCCCTCGTATCATCAGCGCAGCTGAAGTGACAGGTGCAGTGGCTGTTCACCCTGGCTACGGATTCCTATCTGAAAATGCAGATTTTGCAGAACAGGTAGAGCGCAGTGGCTTTATCTTTGTTGGTCCTAAAGCTGAAACCATTCGCATGATGGGTGACAAAGTGTCAGCTATCACGTCAATGAAAAAAGCTGGCGTACCTTGTGTACCAGGTTCTGACGGCCCTCTTGACGACGACGAAGCAAAAAACAAAGCGCACGCTAAGCGCATTGGCTTCCCAGTTATCATCAAGGCATCTGGCGGCGGCGGCGGTCGTGGTATGCGTGTTGTTCGTTCTGAAGCAGAACTAACAGAAGCTATCGCGATGACTCGTGCTGAAGCAAAAGCATGCTTCAACAACGACATGGTTTACATGGAGAAATTCCTAGAAAACCCACGTCACATTGAAGTACAAGTGCTTGCAGATGGCCAAGGTAATGCTATCCACCTAGGTGAGCGTGACTGTTCAATGCAGCGTCGTCACCAGAAAGTTGTGGAAGAAGCGCCAGCTCCAGGTATCACTGAAGAGATGCGTAAGTACATCGGCGAACGTTGTACTCGTGCATGTATTGAGATCGGTTACCGCGGTGCAGGTACATTTGAATTCCTATACGAGAACGGTGAGTTCTACTTCATCGAAATGAACACTCGTATCCAGGTTGAACACACGATTACTGAAATGGTAACGGGTATCGACCTAGTGAAAGAACAGCTACGTATTGCAGCTGGTCAGCCTCTATCATTCACTCAGGATGACATTAAGCTGCGTGGCCACTCAATCGAATGTCGTATCAATGCTGAAGATCCAGTTCGTTTCCTACCTTCACCAGGTAAGATTGAACGTTTCCACGCACCAGGCGGCATGGGCGTACGTTGGGAATCTCACATCTACACGGGTTACACAGTGCCACCACACTACGATTCAATGATTGGTAAGCTGATCACTTACGGTGAGAACCGTGATGTTGCTATCGCTCGTATGAAGAACGCATTGGGTGAAATGATTGTTGAAGGTATTAACGTTAATACTGAGCTTCAACTGTCTATTATGAACGACGAAAACTTCCAACACGGTGGTGCAAACATCCACTACCTTGAGAAGAAACTTGGTTTGTCATAATCCGTTCGTTTAAGAACAGTCAAAATGCTCACTGCGGTGAGCATTTTTGTTTTTGAACCGCCGAAAAAATCAATCTTTAATCCCCATTATATTCCGTGGGGTTTTGGTGAATTTGCTCATATTTTCTGCTAGACTCGCCATCCAATTTTTCTCATATAGAAGATGCAGCCATGCCTTGGATTCAAATCAAGCTTAATGCTACCAATGAAAATGCCGAACAAATCGGCGACATGTTAATGGAAGAGACTGGTGCTCTTTCTGTAACTTTCCTGGATGCACAAGATACCCCTGTATTTGAGCCTCTGCCAGGCGAAACTCGCCTTTGGGGTGATACTGACATTCTCGCGCTTTACGACGCTGAGACTGATACTGGTGTCGTTCTAGCGCAGATTAAAGCAAGCAACATGTTCCCTGCAGACTTTGCTCATAAAGTAGAGCAAATTGAAGACAAGGATTGGGAGCGTGAATGGATGGACAACTTCCACCCAATGAAGTTTGGTGAGCGTTTATGGATATGCCCTAGCTGGCGCGATATCCCTGAACCTGACGCTGTTAACGTAATGCTAGACCCTGGCCTTGCATTTGGTACAGGTACTCACCCGACAACGGCATTGTGTCTTGAGTGGCTTGAAGGCTTAGACCTTGCAGGCAAAACCGTGATCGACTTCGGTTGTGGCTCAGGCATCCTAGCGATCGCTGCGATCAAACTAGGCGCAGCAAAAGTTATCGGGATCGACATTGATCCTCAAGCTCTGCTTGCATCAAAAGACAACGCACAACGCAATGGCGTTGCTGAGCAACTAGAGGTGTTCTTGCCACAAGATCAACCGGAAGGTTTGCTAGCAGACGTTGTTGTTGCCAACATTCTTGCGGGTCCATTACGCGACCTTTCTGGCATCATCAAGGGCCTAGTTAAGCCAAATGGTGTACTTGCGATGTCGGGTGTTTTAGATACACAAGCAGAAGATGTTGCCACTTATTATCGTGATGAGCTTCACATTGATCCGATCATCGAACAACAAGAATGGTGTCGAATCTCAGGTCGCAAGCAAGGCTAGACAAGACTTTGGGCGCTAATTGACTGAAATTTAAACAAATTACAAAAACAAATTGTAAATGCTCAAATATTAGTCTTTTCACGCAGCGAAAAAATGCGTAAAATGCGCGCCCTTGCTGGTACAGAACTGTGATGACATTTTTGAAAATCGGAAATTATCAACTTAAGAACAATCTAATCGTCGCTCCTATGGCTGGCGTAACGGATAGACCATTCCGTGAGTTGTGTCTTCGCTACGGTGCGGGGATGGCAGTCAGTGAAATGATGTCCTCCAATCCGAAAGTTTGGAAAACGTCAAAGTCTCAGCAGCGTATGGTACATGAAGGCGAATCGGGCATTCGTTCAGTACAAATCGCTGGTGCAGATCCACAGCTTATGGCCGAGGCTGCTCAATTTAATGTCGATAACGGTGCGCAAATCATCGATATCAACATGGGTTGTCCAGCCAAAAAAGTGAATAAGAAGCTTGCGGGCTCAGCCTTACTGCAGCATCCAGAACTCATTGAAGACATTCTGAAAGCGGTGGTAAATGCTGTCGACGTTCCAGTAACGTTGAAAACGCGCACAGGCTGGGATACAGACAATAGAAACTGTGTCCAAATCGCGAAAATAGCCGAAGACTGCGGCATACAAGCTCTTGCGCTCCATGGAAGAACTCGCGCTTGTATGTACAAAGGTGAGGCAGAATACAAACACATTAAAGCAGCGAAACAAGCAGTATCTATTCCGGTTATCGCTAACGGTGATATCGATAGTCCGGAAAAAGCGAAGTTTGTGCTGGAGTACACCGGCGCTGATGCTTTAATGATAGGTCGACCTGCCCAAGGACGTCCTTGGATTTTTAACGAAATCCTACACTATTTGGAAAACGGCACCACGATGGACCCACTCCCGATTTCGGAAGTGAAAGACATCATGCTTGGTCATGTGCACGCTCTACATGAATTTTATGGAGAGTTTTTAGGCCCTCGCATCGCTCGTAAGCATGTGGGTTGGTATCTAAAAGAACATGAACAAGCGAGTGAGTTTCGCCGTACCTTCAACGCATTCGAAGCAGGTGATCTGCAGCTTGAAGCGCTAGAAGGTTTTTTTGATAACGTTGCACCATAATTACGAGAAGAGCTAGACCGAATATGTTCGAACAAAATCTGACTTCAGAAGCATTGACAGTAACTACAGTTACATCACAAGACCAAATCACGCAGAAGCCACTACGTGACTCAGTTAAAGCATCATTGAAAAATTACCTTGCTCAATTAAACGGTCAAGAAGTCAGCGAGTTATACGAATTAGTATTAGCTGAAGTTGAACAGCCACTACTAGACACTATCATGCAGTACACTCGCGGTAACCAAACTCGCGCAGCAACCATGATGGGTATTAACCGCGGTACTCTTCGCAAGAAACTTAAAAAATACGGCATGAACTAATCGTTCTTTCGTAATTTATTGAATTGAAAGCCAAGCTCATTGTTGAGTTTGGCTTTTTTTTGGCTTGTCGATCCGTGATAGTCGCTGATTACTCTCCAGTGCGACAGCAGCGACCTTTGTCGACGTTTGCTGAGTCCAAGGCTGCTAGAATCGAACAATGGCTTGCATCATCGTCTACGTGACCACAACACGCATCATTAATCTTTTTAAGTGCGGTGCGAATCTTAGTTAACTCGGTAATCTTCTCATCAATCATCTCTAGCTTTGCTGAGGTAATCGACTTCACTTCAGCGCAACTGTGCTGTGTGGCCTCGAGGCGAATCTCAAGCAATTCTTTAATCTCGTCCAAACTCAGCCCCAACGCTTTAGATTTGAGAATAAACGTCACCTGTTTCTGGTTATTTTCATCATATAGGCGATAACCCGAGTCACTGCGACTGGCTGGCGCGATCAGGTTATTCTTCTCATAAAATCGCAAGGTATCGGCTGTCACACCGCATCGCTTCGCTAATTCACCGATCTGAAACATGTTTTTTCCTACTGTTTCGTCCATTCCACAATTAACCTTATCGTTACTTTTCAGGCTGAAATGGCACTTTTCATAATTAATTTTGAGATGCCAAACGATTGCGCGAGCTTTTTTGTAATAAATTAGTTAGAATCTGCGCCATCAAATTTGGAGTTGGTTATCTTATAGCTTAATCATAAGACTAACCCAAAAGGTCTTTACCAAAACTGGCCAATATTTTATCTCTTACTGGTATCTAAGATAATCCACGCTAAGAAGATAGAAACAAGTTCTTTTTTGGCAAATATCTTTATTTTAACCCCATGAATTTGAGGAAGATGGAAGCATGAATAACGCTCGTCCAATTCGCCGCGCTCTAATCAGCGTATCAGACAAAACTGGTATCGTTGAATTTGCACAAGCTCTTGCTAACCGTGGTGTAGATATCCTATCTACCGGTGGCACTGCTCGCCTGCTTGCTGAAAAAGGCATCTCTGTTACAGAAGTATCTGACTACACTGGTTTCCCAGAAATGATGGATGGCCGTGTTAAGACTCTGCACCCAAAAGTTCATGGTGGTGTTCTAGGCCGTCGTGGCCAAGATGATGACGTGATGGAAACTCACGGTATCAACCCTATCGATATGGTTGTTGTAAACCTATACCCATTCGCAGAAACCGTTGCTAAAGAAGGTTGTACCCTTGCTGATGCTGTTGAGAACATCGACATCGGCGGCCCTACAATGGTTCGCTCTGCAGCGAAAAACCACAAAGACGTAACGATCGTTGTTAACGCACACGACTACGAGCGCGTTGTCGCTGAAATGGACACGAACGATAAATCTCTAACACTAGAGACTCGCTTCGACCTCGCTATCGCAGCATTCGAGCACACCGCTTCTTACGACGGCATGATCGCAAACTACTTCGGCACTATGGTTCCATCTTACGGTGAGAACAAAGAAGGTGACGAACCTTCTCCTGAAAACAAGAGCAAATTCCCCCGCACGTTCAACCAACAGTTCGAGAAAAAGCAAGACATGCGCTACGGTGAGAACAGCCACCAGGCAGCCGCATTCTACGTTGAAGCAAACCCTGAAGAAGCATCAGTTTCTACAGCTCGCCAGATTCAAGGTAAAGCCCTTTCTTACAACAACATCGCTGACACCGACGCAGCACTTGAGTGTGTGAAAGAGTTCGACCAGCCAGCATGTGTGATCGTTAAGCACGCTAACCCATGTGGTGTTGCACTAGGTGAAGACATCCTAGAAGCTTACGACCGTGCATTCAAAACAGACCCAACGTCTGCATTTGGCGGCATCATCGCTTTCAACCGTGAGCTAGACGCTGCAACAGCAACGGCTATCACTGAGCGTCAATTCGTTGAAGTTATCATTGCACCATCAGTTTCTGCTGAAGCAGTAGCAATCGTAGCGGCTAAGAAAAACCTTCGCCTACTTGAGTGTGGTGAGTGGACAACGAAGACAACTGGCTTTGACGTTAAACGCGTTAACGGTGGTTTGCTAGTTCAAGACCGCGACCAAGGCATGGTGTCTGAAGATGACCTTAAAGTGGTTTCTAAGCGCCAACCTACAGCTGAAGAATTGAAAGATGCTCTATTCTGCTGGAAAGTAGCGAAATACGTTAAATCTAACGCTATCGTTTACTCGAAAGGCGACATGACAATTGGTGTTGGCGCTGGCCAAATGAGCCGCGTTTACTCTGCGAAAATCGCAGGCATCAAAGCTGCAGACGAAGGTCTACAGGTTGAAGGCTGTGTGATGGCATCAGATGCATTCTTCCCATTCCGTGACGGTATCGACGCGGCTGCAGAGGCTGGCATCAAGTGTGTTATCCAACCGGGCGGCTCTATGCGTGATGACGAAGTTATCGCAGCAGCAGACGAACACGGCATGGCGATGATCTTTACGGGCATGCGTCACTTCCGCCACTAATCAGAATAGGCTCTAGGTTTTCCTAGAGCCTTTTTTATTCGTTTAACCGTTC
Organism: Vibrio sp. 10N.261.54.A5; assembly: GCF_041471145.1. Classification (NCBI taxonomy): domain Bacteria; kingdom Pseudomonadati; phylum Pseudomonadota; class Gammaproteobacteria; order Vibrionales; family Vibrionaceae; genus Vibrio; species Vibrio sp. 10N.261.54.A5. The sequence continues at coordinate 39,100 of NZ_JBFRNU010000061.1, forward strand.
ATTAATGTTGGCGTTTTACTCATCAACGTTAATAGAAATTTTAATTTTTAGAGCAAAATCAGATTGCCTAGTTCAAGGAAAACACGCGGAGCTTATGACTATAAGTGAGCATGTTTGACGCCGAAATAGGTAATCTGATGAAGCTATCAAAGGTAAAATAAAATGAATGTATTAATTATTGGTGCTGGCGGTCGTGAGCATGCACTAGGTTGGAAAGCAGCACAAAACCCAAACGTTGAAACAGTATTCATCGCTCCAGGTAACGCAGGTACTGCACTTGAGCCAAAACTAGAGAACGTAAACATCGGCGTTGAAGACATCGCTGGTTTAGTCGCGTTTGCTCAAGATAAAAAAATCGAGCTGACTATCGTGGGCCCTGAAGCACCATTGGTTATCGGTGTGGTTGATGCATTCCGCGAAGTAGGTTTGCCAATCTTCGGCCCTACTCAAGCTGCAGCACAGCTTGAAGGCTCTAAAGCATTCACTAAAGACTTCCTAGCTCGTCATGATATCCCAACAGGTTACTACTCAAACTTCACTGAGATTGAGCCAGCTATCGCTTACGTTCGCGAGCAAGGCGCTCCTATCGTAGTGAAAGCTGACGGTCTTGCGGCAGGTAAAGGCGTTATCGTTGCGATGACCCTTGAAGAAGCAGAAGACGCAATCAAAGACATGCTAGCGGGCAACGCCTTTGGCGAAGCAGGCAGCCGCGTTGTTATCGAAGAGTTCCTCGAAGGCGAAGAAGCAAGCTTCATCGTAATGGTTGACGGCTCTAGCGTGCTTCCTATGGCCACCAGCCAAGATCACAAACGTGTTGGCGACAAAGACACTGGGCCAAACACGGGCGGCATGGGTGCTTACTCTCCTGCGCCGGTTGTAACTCCAGAAATCCACAACCGTATCCTTGAGGAAGTTATCTACCCAACGGTACGTGGTATGGACGCAGAAGGCGCACCTTACACAGGTTTCCTTTACGCTGGCCTAATGATCGATGCTGACGGCACACCTAAAGTTATCGAATACAACTGCCGCTTTGGCGACCCTGAAACGCAACCTATCATGATGCGTATGGAGTCAGACCTTGTTGAACTTTGCCTAATGGCTATCGACGAGAAGCTCGACGAAGCAGAATCGAAGTGGGATCCACGCGCTTCTATCGGTGTTGTTCTTGCGGCTGGCGGTTACCCTGCTGACTACGCAAAAGGTGACGTTATTTCACTACCAACAAGCGAAGTTGAAGGCCAAAAGGTTTTCCACGCGGGTACGACAAATAATGAAGCTGGCGACGTTGTGACAAACGGCGGTCGTGTACTTTGTGCAACAGCACTGGGCAATACGGTTTCTGAGGCTCAAGAGCGCGCTTACGCGTTGACGAAGCAAGTTAGCTGGAATGGTATGTTCCACCGCAATGATATTGGTTACCGTGCGATTGCGCGCGAACAAGAGCAGTAAACAATCTTGTTGCTCGCTTACTTTCCAATAACAGTAAGCAAATGACAGCAAGTGAATGTCTCGTCCTAAAATACG
>NZ_JBFRNU010000062.1:0-977 GCF_041471145.1 Vibrio sp. 10N.261.54.A5
TTATTGGAATAATAAAAAAGGTCAAATTTTATTCAGATAATTGAAGAATAATGATTTGGTATGTACACTCTTAGGCATAGACATATCGCAAGGATGGATCATTATATGCAAACAGAAACACCACCAGTTCAAGGGGATACACCGACTCTCCGACTTTTTGCACTATTAGAGGTGATAGCGCAAAAAGACGAGTTTATTTCTCTTCAAGGATTAGTCGAAGAAACTGGACTGCCAAAACCTACGCTGCACCGAATGCTTCAGCAGTTAGAAGCGGCAGGCATTATTCAAAGAGACGGCGATGAGAAGCACTACAGCTCAGGTATTCGACTCAGAAAGCTTGCCGAAAACCTATTGTTGAATAGCACCATGCACAGTGCCCGACGCACTATTCTTGAAAACCTGAGAGCAGAAGTTGGTGAAAGCTGTAACCTAACGGCGCTATCAAGTGGCGAGATCATCTATCTTGATCGCGCAGAAACTGAAGCACCCCTTCGTTTTCATCTACACCCAGGCTCTCGCGTCCCAGTACATTGCTCAGCAAGCGGAAAACTGTTTTTGGCGCACATGTCTAAGTCACAGCGCAGACGATTAATTGAAAATGTGCCACTGACTCAATACACAGTGAACACCATTACAGACTATTCGATGTTAGAGAAAGACATCGAAGAAGCTAAAATCCAAGGCTTTGCGATTGATGACGAAGAGTTTTTGCCGGGCTTAGTCTGTATCGCCGTGCTGATCCCATCATCTACGGGTCAATCAAACCTCGGCCTAGCGATACAAGCGCCTGTAATTCGAGTCAAGCCTGATGAAGCGATAAAGTACCTACCCGCTCTTCAGAAAGCCGCAAAAGCGCTAGCGAAAATAGAGTCTGATAATTGGAGTCAACAATAGGTCATTTTCTTAGACCGCTTCGAGTGGCTATCGCTTCGAAAGCAACAACTTAAGCACTAACGAACTAACGAGCTAACGAGCTA